>NZ_BCPZ01000402.1:0-141 GCF_001950615.1 Candidatus Protochlamydia sp. W-9 | reverse complement strand
TATATAATAATATAGATTAATTATTTATTTTAATAAATTAATAGTTTTAGTTTTAAATTTATAATAGGAGCCCATTATATGCCACCTAGTGGATTAAATCCAATTTCTCAGACAAGGCCGACATTTATATCTCAGGAAAAT
>NZ_BCPZ01000401.1:0-286 GCF_001950615.1 Candidatus Protochlamydia sp. W-9 | reverse complement strand
ACTTGACAATGCGAAGCATCTATCACAAGCCATTCATAATCTGGATCGTCAATCAGCACCTCAAGCAACCTTTCCCAGACTCTCTGATTGCGCCATCGGATAAATCGCCGATGAGTATTGCTCCAACCACCGTAATCTGGAGGCAAACCCCTCCATGGAGCTCCCGTTCTTAATATCCAAAATACTGCATTGATAAAAGTCCTATTATCTCTTGCTATACCACCCCAAGCCCCTCTTCTTCCTGGCAAATGAGGTCCCAGTAAATTCCAAACTCTGTCGGATATAT
>NZ_BCPZ01000400.1:0-627 GCF_001950615.1 Candidatus Protochlamydia sp. W-9 | reverse complement strand
AATGCATTTTCCACCAAATGCCTTAACTTATAGAGATCTTTATCGTATTCTCGACCAGTTATGCGATTCTTTCGTGGAGGAATCACCACTTGCATTCCCTGACTTATAGCTTGCTCAACGATTGCGTCGCTATCATATCCTTTGTCTGCCAGTAACCACTCAGCTGTAAGACCAGCGATCAAATTCCTTGCTTGAGTACAATCTGCTGTTGTGCCTTCTGTAATAATGACCCTGATCGGCAGACCATGCGCATCCACGGCAAGATGCAATTTTGTATTGAGCCCCCTTTTGTACGACTCATGCTCTGATTACCGCCTTTAGCTCCCGCTCCATGAGGATGCACTTTACAATGCGAAGCATCTATCACAAGCCATTCATAATCTGGATCGTCAATCAGTACCTCAAGCAACCTTTCCCAGACTCTCTGATTGCGCCATCGGATAAATCGCCGATGAGTATTGCTCCAACCACCGTAATCTGGAGGCAAATCCCTCCATGGAGCTCCCGTTCTTAATATCCAAAATACTGCATTGATAAAAGTCCTATTATCTCTTGCTATACCACCCCAAGCCCCTCTTCTTCCTGGCAAATGAGGTCCCAGTAAATTCCAAACTCTGTCGGATATAT
>NZ_BCPZ01000399.1:0-1151 GCF_001950615.1 Candidatus Protochlamydia sp. W-9 | reverse complement strand
CTTTAAACACAGAGTGATGTTAAAGGCTTTAACTTATAAAAATTTTAACTGATTTTTACAAAAAATTTTCTCTCACATTACTTTGAATATTAACACAACTTGAAAGTGTTTAAATAATCTTTAAAAAAGATGGGTTAAATTAAAAATACATTTTTTGTTATGAGTATGCTAAAAATGAATAATCGATCGCTTCAGATAAGGAAGTAAATTTTTTTAAATTTTCTCTAATTGTTCTTTTTAAATTAGCCCAGAATAATTCTATTGGATTTAAATCGGATAAAAAGAGCGGCAAAGAAAAGCACTTGACATCCAGCGAATTGAATTAAATTTTTTATTTTTTGAGATTGATAAAATGTTGCATTGTCCAAAATCACAACTTGGCCAGGTCTTAATTCTGGAATTAAAAATTTTTCTAGCCATAGATTAAACAAATCCGTATTGCAAGTCCCTCAGTAATAAAACGGAACCATGGTATCAAAACCAACTTTTACAGCAAGAAAGCTTTCTCTTTGATAACGCTTTCCTGATGCTGCACTGAGAGTATAAGCTTCCCTGAAAGGGGGCTAGCCAAAGTTCTATAAACGTATGAATTAACTCTATTTTCATCCACATAAAAACAATTTTTTAGGTGCCTATTTTCTATTTTTTAGAAAAATCAAGAAATTTAGTTTCAAAAGATGTATCAAAAGTTCAGGAGATTCAAGCTGCATATCTGATGAAAATGGCACGTGTCCTGACAGAATATCGTGTATACTGGCGTCTAAAGCGTCTTGTTTGTCAATTGGCAATCTTTAGATTTAAGTGGTAAGGATTATGGCTTTGACAAAAGAGTGACATGTATTGATATTGGTAAAAAAATCTTTTAATGAAAGAGGGATTTTAAATCAGTAGAAAATAATCATAAAGTATGACTGAATATTGATCGTAAAACTTTTTTAGAAGTTTTTATTAAAAAAATGGAAAGCTGGAAATATGTTAATAAATCAATTCGACGTGTTCATTCGCACATTTCAAGGTTTTCTATTTAAAGATCATTTTTCATGTTTACTTAATTAGAAATAAACGCAACAGGACAGCTTCCAAGTTCTTTTTTTATATTTCTAACAAATTTTTTTTTGTTAATGAAAATCAAAAAAGTTATCTATATTTTA
>NZ_BCPZ01000398.1:0-360 GCF_001950615.1 Candidatus Protochlamydia sp. W-9 | reverse complement strand
CTGTGTTCTTTGCATAACGGGTCGCTATTCCTCTCCAACGCTTCAAATGTAAAAATGCATTTTCCACCAAATGCCTTAACTTATAGAGATCTTTATCGTATTCTCGACCAGTTATGCGATTCTTTCGTGGAGGTATCACCACTTGCATTCCCTGACTTATAGCTTGCTCAACGATTGCGTCGCTATCATATCCTTTGTCTGCCAGTAACCGCTCAGCTGTAAGACCAGCGATCAAATTGCTTGCTTGAGTACAATCTGCTGTTGTGCCTTCTGTAATAATGACCCTGATCGGCAGATCATGCGCACCCACGGCAAGATGCAATTTTGTATTGAGCCCCCTTTTGTATAACTCATGCTCTG
>NZ_BCPZ01000397.1:0-145 GCF_001950615.1 Candidatus Protochlamydia sp. W-9 | reverse complement strand
CTCCTTTCTCATTGATCATGAGATGCAATTTAAACCCGAAAAACCACCCTGAAGTTGTTTTTCCTCTTTTTGCTAAACCTTTAAAGACCTTGTTTCTTTTTATGCGTTTATTGTGGCAAACATCTATCGACGTAGAATCAATAAA
>NZ_BCPZ01000396.1:0-143 GCF_001950615.1 Candidatus Protochlamydia sp. W-9 | reverse complement strand
CCTCTTTCATTGATCATGAGATGCAATTTAAACCCGAAAAACCACCCTGAAGTTGTTTTTCCTCTTTTTGCTAAACCTTTAAAGACCTTGTTTCTTTTTATGCGTTTATTGTGGCAAACATCTATCGACGTAGAATCAATAAA
>NZ_BCPZ01000395.1:0-140 GCF_001950615.1 Candidatus Protochlamydia sp. W-9 | reverse complement strand
GTCTTCATCATCGTCTTCATCATCGTCATCATCGTCTTCATCATCATCGTCATCATCGTCTTCATCATCGTCTTCATCATCATCGTCATCATCGTCTTCATCATCATCATAGTCCTCGTCATCATCATCGTCGTCATAGT
>NZ_BCPZ01000394.1:0-139 GCF_001950615.1 Candidatus Protochlamydia sp. W-9 | reverse complement strand
CGAAAAACCACCCTGAAGTTGTTTTTCCTCTTTTTGCTAAACCTTTAAAGACCTTGTTTCTTTTTATGCGTTTATTGTGGCAAACATCTATCGACGTAGAATCAATAAAAGCAATTCCTGTGATTTCTCCTCTTTTGTC
>NZ_BCPZ01000393.1:0-274 GCF_001950615.1 Candidatus Protochlamydia sp. W-9 | reverse complement strand
CAGAAAAAAGCCCCAAGCCTAACGTACATAAAGTCTTAAAAGCTGCATATATTCCAATTCCAATTCTACGCTTTAAAGGGTATGTTTTTTCAAAGCTTCCTAAAAGGATATATGTTTTACCATTGTTTATTATACTTTGGCTTAATTTTGGATCTGGGCTAGAAGAAAGAGCAGAGTAGCTGCTAGGAGTATCGCCATCTATAAATTTTGATCGCATATAATTCCTTTTTTAATTCATTAAAAAATAAATAATAATTTTAAATCAATTTAGCTA
>NZ_BCPZ01000392.1:0-64869 GCF_001950615.1 Candidatus Protochlamydia sp. W-9 | reverse complement strand
ATGCCGGAAATTTTTTAATTAATCTATTAGCTGGGATTATTGCTTATACTCACCAACCTAAAAAGCCATCGATAAACTTAGCAGAGCAGCATCGCTTATTGTTAATGGCTGCCTAAAAACCCAAAATTCAGGTTATTAGCTTATTCCCCATATATTGAGCATAAAATGATAAACAGTAGGGATAAAAGCTCGCGGTTTTCCCAATTGGAGGAATGTTGATTTTTGAATGAAAAGTAAGAGAACAAGAGATTTTAGTGAATTCAAAGGCAAGCCTTTATGGCTTGCCTTTGAGTATGGATTCTAATGGAAGAAAGTATGAAGAAGTCGACTTAAATCATGATAAGTTAGAAAAATAAAAAATCCGATTAACAAAATGGCAAATGGAATGATCAATTTTTCTATTGTTTTAGATTTTAAGCGACGCCCTGTGATCAATTCATAAAGAGCAAAGCAAATAGTTCCTCCGTCTAATACTGGTAAAGGTAAAAGATTTAAAAAGCCTAGATTCAAGCTAATTGCTCCTAACCAAAATACTGCTTCTTTCCAACTAACCATGGAATGATCATGGACAACTTGCACAATCCCAATCGGACCGCTCATCCATTTCGGATTTAAAGATCCTGTAAATAAAGCTTTTAGGGTATGCCAAATTTCTTCGAATACCTTGTTAAATAAAACTAAAGGATTAGGGTTGTAATTAACTGTTTTATCCTTGACAGCAGGTAGTCCTAAAAGTAGTTGGTTATCTCTATTTTCAAGTAAAAGTCGGGCATGGGCTCTTTTTTCAGGATCTTCAATACCCTCAATTTCTTTACGTTGCACTTCTAATTCTGCAATAAATGCGACTTGACTTTCTTCATTTAAATCAAAATTCTTTCGCATTTTTGGTACAATAGGGTCGAGTAAATAAAGGTTTCCAATAGATTTAGGTTCATTTGTTAAACCGATTTGAGAAACAAGTTTTTCTAAATCGTTTGGGTTAAATTCTTCATCAAAAAGCTGATCAGCCAATTTCCATGAAGGAACTAAAGCAGGCTGTTTCGAACGCTCGACAATCACATTGACTCGTTTTTGTTGTAGTCGAGATAAAATTTCAAATGAATAGCTCACTTGAATACCGTCTACGGCTAAAATAATATCCCCTACTTCTAAAGGAGTTTCCAAAATTGAAAACGGATTAGAAGGAAATGCCTCTAACTCTTTTTCCTTATCGATAAATTTTACAAAACCTTCCACTACACATTCATTGTTAAGATTGTAAGGAATCGTAAATAATTTTTGAATCTTTGTTCCGTTTAATTCTGCTTCAAATTGCCAATCGATCAATTCTTCCCTTACTTCTGAATCCAGCTTAAGTTCTTCCACACGAATTCTAGGGATACGACGCAAAAGTGTTTCTTGCCCGCGTTGGATAGTCACCAATGCCTTAGAATCATTTAAAATATGAGAAAGCTGTTGAAGGGAATAAACTGGCAAGCCATCTATCCAAACAATTCGATCGCCATATTCAATTCCGCTATATTTCATAGGAGACCCTTCCGGCAATGGATTTTCTTCTCCATTAGAGAAACGATCATACACAACATAATTAGCAGAATTCAAAATTCCGGCTGTCAAAATGTCTTTTTCAAGAGCACTAGGATGAGGATATGTTTTGACAGTATAACGAAAAGGAGTTTTTTCTTTTGTCATAAAATTGACATGATTACCAGCTATTTCAATATCACTCGTTGAAGTCATTGGAGCTGACAAATGATCTTTTGAGCCTTGAAAAATTTGTCCGTTGTAACTTGTAATTTCATCACCAGGTCGAACTCCTTTTACATATAATTCAGATTTCGGATCTATCCAACCAATTTTACTAGTATATTCACTAAATTTTTTCTCACGCCCGCCGGCCAACCAAAGTGCACTAAAGGCTAACAATGCAAATACGATGTTCACGAAAGGGCCCATAAAAGCTACTTTAATTCTATCCCATGGGCTTTTTCCAAAAAAACCATCTTGGATGTCATAAAGGTCTTTTTGATCAGAGATATCCATGCCAGCAATTTTGACATAACCTCCAAATAACAACCAACCAACTTGCCATTTGACACCATCTCTTTCCCACGAATAAATAGGGCTTCCGAAGCCAATTGAAAAAGTCTCTACTTTCATTCCCAATCGACGAGCCATATAGTAATGGCCTAATTCATGGATAAAAATCAAAAAGCTTAAGCCTAGAATAGCTAAGATCACATAAAGAATACTGACAACCATAATAATACAAACCTTATATTAAAAACGGGTTATATCAATCGAAAATATCTATTTCGTTGATATTAGTTTAGACCTTGCAGCCTCTTCCCGAGCAAGAGCATCTACTGCTAAAATCGTTTCTAAAGAATCAACCGAAATCGATGCATGTTGATTCATAAGTTTTTCTAATTGAATTCCAATATTTTTCCAGCTCAATTCTCCTTTTAAAAAACGCTCTACGAGCACTTCATTGGCAGCATTCATATAACACGGAAGAGTCCCTCCGCATTTCAATGCTTCATAAGCAAGACCTAAACAACGGAAAGTTTTTTTATTGGGCTCAAAAAATTCTAATTTACTATTTTTCATAAAATCAAATGGCTTAAAGAGACCCGGAGCTCGGTCAGGATACGTCAGCGAATATTGAATGGGAACAATCATGTTTGGCTCGCTCATTTGAGCCAACATAGAACCATCACAAAATTCCACAAGACTATGAATAATACTTTGGGGATGAACAATAACATCAATTTGTTCTGGCGATACATCAAATAACCAAAATGCCTCAATAACCTCTAAACCCTTGTTCATTAAAGTTGATGAATCAATTGTGACTTTAGGCCCCATACTCCAAGTTGGATGATTTAGAGCTTGCTCAACTGTTACAGTTTCTAATTGTTCTTGAGTCCAAGTTCTAAAAGGTCCTCCAGAAGAGGTTAAAATAATACGCTGGACTGACTTAAGAGCTTCTCCATTTAAACATTGAAGAATGGCGCTATGTTCACTATCGATCGGTAAAAGATTAATGTTTTTCTCTTTTACTAATTTCATGATTATTGCGCCGCCAGAAACGAGAGCCTCTTTATTCGCTAAACCAACATCTTTTCCTGCTTTAATGGCTTCAATAGTAGGTTGAAGCCCCATTGTCCCAGTCATAGCGGAAATAACAAGATCTGACTTAGAATAAGAAGCAGCAGCTAATAGACCTTCCATCCCTGCCAATACCGTTTTTCCTGGCAAACGCTTTTGTAATTCATAAGCCTTAGCATTATTAAAAACAGCAATAATATCAGGACAAAATTCTTTCGATTGAGCCTCTAATAAATCAATATTTTCTCGAGCAGCAATCGCGACGACTTTAATCTGTTCTTTCAAATGGCGAGCCACTTGCAAAGTGTTTTTTCCAATTGAGCCTGTGCTACCTAAAATGGCAATATGTTTCATCTTCGATTCTTTTTTTAATATTTTGCTAGTATAGCAAGCTGTACGAAAAAGTCAATGAACCTCTCTTGTTATTTGATAATACACTACTCTGAAACAGAATGTCTCATTTTGTTATGCTGAACCCAACGAACAAACAACCCTTGCTCAGGTGCTATAATTAAAGCAATGAGATAAATCATTAGAATTAAAGTAACAACAACGCCAGACGTGGATAAGGCTATTCCATAAACAGTTAAAATATGTCTTGTTAAAGCAACCCCTGAGCAAGCTGTTAATATGCCAATCAACACAGCATAAGCCAGCAATGTACGAAGGCGATGAGTGAAAAGGCGAGCTGTTAAAACGGGACCTGTCATAAAAGCTAAAACTAAAATGACTCCAATGGCTCGGAATGCTGTAATAGAGGTAATAGAAACCTGAGCCATTAATAAATAATTGAATAAGTTTGGAGAAAAACCGAGTGCAAAAGCTAAATATGGATCAAAAGTTGTCAACTGGAAAATCTTATAAAAAACAGTGATCAAAATAAGATTAATGATTAAAACAAGATAAACCCAATAGATGTCTTTTGAATGAAGCGCATCAGCATTACCCATGACCGCTTCTGTCCCTATATGAGCATCTCGAATTAAAACAGTCACGAGAATAACTCCTAAAGCAAAAAAACTTGTAAAAACAAGACCTACGCTCGCATCTTCTTGTAAACCACCTGTTTTAGTCAAAAACTCTGTTAGGAAAGCTGTTAAAAAACCAGTTACTAAAGAAGCAATCAACATGGCTTGCATAGTAATCAAACCATGCCCACTTTTAGATGCGGCCGAGCTAAAAAAATAAGCTAGCACAATTCCAATCAAGATTGTATGCGATAATGAATTAGCTAACATAGTCATCCGCCTGAGTACCAAAAATGTCCCAATCAGAGCAGATGATGCTGCTACACCAGATAAAACCAAGATTTGAATTTCATCAGACACTAAATGATCGAAAGGTAATTGCCCGATTATCCCTTGCATCAGTCTAACTAGCAATTGCCAAAAAAACTCCAAAAAATTTTTATCGTGGTATGGATTATAAAATGAGGTATTAAACAACATGCATCCCTTCCTTAGATGGAATAGGTTGTCTATGAGGATCGTGCTTAGGATCATGTAAAAGTTCAGTTAATTCTTTTTCTAATTCTGGAGTTAAAATATGTTCCATTTCTTCGGCATTATGGTGGACTCTTTCTGTTCGTGCCCCTAAATATTCCACTAAATAAACTTCCCATAAACGATGTAACCGTATAATTTTAGCTGCTCTTAATTGTCCATCTTGAGTCAATTGATAAGTATTATCTTTATTAAACTGAATCCATCCATTATGTTTCATTCGATGCAAAACAAATATTAAGTATAAAGGCGAAGAAGGCTGATATTTGATTAACTGGTCAAAGCGAACAACAATGTCCGGACTCAACCTCCAAATTGTTTTCAGTAAATTTTCGCATGTGCATTCATAATGAAAATAACCAATTCTAATAAGCCGGATCAGTAACCCTCGTTCGGGAGCGAATAATAAGGCTAATAAACAAATAAACGAAGCCACAATGACAATCATAGGGCCTGTCGGTAACACAAGACGTGAAGAAGGATAATAACTTGCAAGTAAATCGGTTATTTGGACAGATAGATAATTGCCCAAGAAACCGCTTAATAATCCAAAAAATCCTGAAAGAATGAGCATCATTGAAAATTTGTTTGTAAATTGTCTAGCTGCGACAGCCGGGGCGACAAGCATCGCCGACATCAAAACTACACCCACAGACCTAATTCCAATAATAACCGTCAACGTAAGTAAGATAAAAATGAGAATTTCAATTGTCCTAACGTGAATACCTAAACTTTTTGCATATTGTCTATCAAAAGTTAAAATTTGTATTTCTTTATAAAGCCAACTAATTATCGTAATAACAACTAGCAACAAACTCCCATAAACCATAATATGAATATCTGTCATGGTAGCAGCTTGACCATATAAATAAGTGGAGATCTGTTTATACAAAGAGGTATAGGTGAATTGTACTTCACTTGTCAGCATCAACCCCACTCCAAAAAAAGTCGAAAGAACAAAACAAAGAGCTGCATCACTTGTCACTTTTATTTTTTTTTCGAGGAATTGTACAAAACCCACTCCGACTAAAGAGGTTGTAAAAGCTCCTGTTAAGGTAAACAAAGCTAAACGTAATTCATCGGTTTCTTCTACTGAAAAAAAACCTGCTAACAAAATTCCTATAATCACACCAGGATAAGATGCATGAGATAGCGTTTCTCCTGCGAGAACTTGTTTTCGCAAAAAAATCACAACTCCAATCATGCTTGCCGTTAAACTCATTAACATACAACCTATCGTTGGAGCTCGTAAAACAGGATCAATGAAAAAAGAAAATGGAGAATACACGTTATTCCTTAGCCTGAATTTTTAATCCTGTTTGTTTTTGTAACGACAGTTTTAAAGCTTCATCAAATAAAGCGTAGCTTTTCCCATAGGTGGCATGCAAATTTTGTGGAATAAAAACATCTTCAACAGGTCCACAAGTAATAAGTCTAATATTTAACATTATTACCCAATTAAAATAACTTTCTACAGTACTTAAATCATGATGAACAACAAAAACCGTTTTGCCCTTCAAACGCAGCTGTTGTAATAATTGTATAATAACGGTTTCTGTAGTTAAATCCACTCCAGCAAAAGGCTCATCCATAAAATAAATATCGGCTTCTTGCAGCAAAGCTCGGGCTAAGAACACTCTTTGCTGCTGTCCACCCGATAATTGACTAATTTGACGATCTGCATAGGCGCTCATTCCTACAATATTCAAATAATGTTCTGCTGCAATTCGATCAGCTTCCCTTGGACGGCGCCATAAACCTAAACGTCCATAGCGTCCCATTAATACAAGTTCTTTCACAGTCACAGGAAAATCCCAATCTACAGATTCTTTTTGAGGAACGTAAGCAATCCGTTGACGAACTTGTTTTAGTGGTTGTCCAAAAAATTCTACATGGCCAGAAATAGGCTGAATTAGTCCAAGCACAGCTTTAATAAGCGTACTTTTACCCGCTCCATTTGGCCCCACAATGCCCACTAACATTCCTTGCGGAATTTTTAAAGAAATATCCCATAAAGCTGATGTTTTACCATAATTAACTGACATTTGAGTAACTTGTAAGGCTGGTAAAACAGAAACTGGGTTTGGTAAAGTTTTATTCATTCCATCACTTATCGAATGAAATATTTTCATTCATATACCGGGTTAATATTTTAGCATTATACTTAATCATTTTTAAATAACTATCTCCATCTGAACCTGGTTTCCCCATAGCGTCTCCGTATAAAGGACAGCAAGCCATTTCCACATGGAGCCCTTCTTCCTGGCCAGCTTGAACAATTTTTCGAATAGAATCTCGACTCACATTAGATTCTGGAAAAACAACAGAAATATGATTCTTTTTCAGGTAATTAATAATCATTTTAATATCTGTGACACTTAGCTGACTTTCAGGAGCAAGCCCTTCAGGAGCAGCAAATCTTTTACTCCACTCCCCTGTTTCTCTTTCATTACCTTCAGCTAAATAAGCTCTAGTAAAATAATTAAATGCATCATGGCTCGTAACCATGAAGCGTTTTTCAGCTGGAATCTGTCCTAACATTTCTTTCACTTCTTCATGAACTTTCAACATTTCTTTTTGAAATTCATTGGCGTTTTTACGAAATAGGTCAGCATGTAAAGGATCTTGCTCGCTCAATCTTTCAACAATTAAAGGAATTGTTTTCAACCATAAAGAAATATCCATCCATAGATGGGGATCTTTTTGTCCATTGACATAAATAATAGCTGAAGGATCTTGCTTCTCAACCCAGTCTCCAAGAGCATAAGCTTTGGGATTTTCAGCTAAATGATAATGCAAACTAGGTCCGTGCTCCAAACCAAGCCCATTATAGAAAATCAGATGAGCAAACATTAATTTTTCATCATCTCCTTTTACTAATTGGTAAGAATGAGGATCTAACTCCCCTTGAATGAGAGTGAATGTGTCAACTCGGTCACCACCGACTTTTTGTACCAAATCATTAATCATCGCTGTTGTGCTTAAAACTTTGATTTTATCATTTGCATAGATCCATTGTTGGAACTCAGCGTGCCTTTTAGAATGTGTAACTTTAGAACAGCCTATTAATGCTAATAGTCCCACGAAACTTAAAACAACAAGAAGATACTGTCTCATTCTTTCTCCATTTGCCGAAGCATTTCAAAACTATAAATTCCCATGGAACATCCTGTATTGAAGTGAATTTGTAATGCATAACGACCCACATTGCGAATTGAAAAAGCTTTAACATCTTCCTTAACACTTATAAGATTCAACAATCTATTCCCATTGTTTTTATCCCGACAATTCGCACACGGACATTTTTCTTGTAATTGACTCAAGCGAAATTCCTGTTTTTTTCCATCGCTCCAAATAACTAAAAAAGTATGATTATCTTTTTGAAGAATTTGATTAATAGCGATAGGTAAATTCATATATGTTTCATTTCCTTCCAAACAAGCTCGACATTTGACAAAGTCGTATTCATTTGATTTTGGATAGATTCTACTTGTTCAACAAGCAACTGAGCTAATTGAATAAACGCTTGAGTAACAGCTTTTTCAGATTGAGAATCCATGGAGAACAAAGATTTCCCTTTATCCCCACAAGTTCCCACCAAAGGATCTAAAGGTATTTGCCCTAAACAAGGGTAGCCAGTTTCGCGAGCTAACCGCTTTCCTCCCTCTTTTCCAAATAAATAAACAGGCTCATTTGAATGGGGGTCTACATAATAACTCATATTTTCGACGATACCAACAATCGGTACTTTAACTTGATTGAACAGCGACATAGCTTTCTGCACATCTAAAAGAGCTACTTCTTGTGGAGTCGTTACCAATAAGGCCCCTGTTAAATGAGATTTTTGACTTAGAGTGATTTGAATATCACCTGTGCCAGGAGGAAAATCTATCAATAAATAGTCTAGCTCACCCCAAGCTACCTGATTAATAAACTGAGAAATTAGTCTATTGGCAATAGGTGCTCTTACAGCAGTCGCTTCTGTTTCTTTTCTAAAATAAGCCATTGAAATCATTTTAATTCCGTTGCAGAGTGCAGGTTGAATGATTTCTCCTTTTTGAGAAGGTAAACAATCTTCAGGCAACATTTTTCTGATGGATGGACCATAAAGATCTGTATCCATGATACCTATACGATATCCCAGACCTTTTAAAGCTAGCGCTAAATTAACAGTAACAGTTGACTTTCCTACCCCCCCTTTTCCAGCTGCGATACCGATAGTCGATTTAATAGAAGCTAAAGGTGGAATAGCTTGATACATTTCTAAAGGCATACCTTACTCCCATAAAACAATCCGTTAATTAATTTTTTTTATTCAGATGATCATGAAATATAGTGTAATTCATTGAATTTTGGTTGACTAGTAAAACTTATTCTCAAATATCTGAGAGTGTTTAAAAACTTTAATATTTTTAAGTACAATTTCATTTTTTTAATTTGATCTTTCTTATTCATTCACTCGGATGATTATAGATAATTATTGCTTCTATGCTTAGTCAGGAATTATACCGTTTAATTTTGAAATTAGATTATTAGAAAAAAACAGTTTTTCTGATTAATTTATCTTGCGCAAAAATTTATAATTTCTTAAATTTTCATTAATAAATTAAAGAGAAGCAATAATTTGCTTCGATAGAGAATTTTACAAATCTATAACAGATTTTTTCGATTATCTTGACTAAGCTTCGATGACTTAATATTAGACTTAGTCAAAAATCAATATCCAAAAATAAATTGTCTATTAAAGGCTAGATTTGTAAATATCTCTTTATTTCCCAATAAAAAAAAGCGACAATGAAGTTATTCAATAGAAAGAAGTTAATTTTTTGTACTTGTTTATTTAAAAATAATTTCAACAATATTCAAAAGCTCTTAAAATGATATTATTTGTTTTTTGATTTTAAACAATATTTTAATGAAGTTAATAAAGTGAATAGCAAATTTACTTCGAATAAAATCTTGTGAAATTAATAACATGAATTTAATAGTGAATCGCTTATTTTAAATTTCACAATTGAAGCATTGATAAATCGTAACAATTATTGTTACAAAAGGTAATTCAAAATTACCAAAGGGCCTTGTGGCATTGGCCCGAATTTTAAACCAATATTGAGGAAAAAAATGGATAATAAACAACTCGAGCAATTAATTCAGACTGCTACAAAAAAAGTAGGTGGTAAAAAGGAAAATGATATATGTCATTATTTACCAATCGGAACCGGAGGTTACATCCACCACTTTACTATGCGAAAAATGAAAACTGAGAATCCCCAACAGTTAGCTGATATGATTAATAAATACATTATTAATTGCAGTAATCCTCAAGAAGTTACTCCAAAACCTCGTGCTGCTAGAGGCTCTCGAAAAAGAAGGGATTTATTTACTTTTTCTAAGCAAGATTTAGAAAGAATGCTTAATATGGCACGGATTGCTGGCGATAAAGAAATGGTCCGTAAATTGACACCTAAGAAAGATTTAAGAACAGTGAAAAGAGAATTGATCTCTTCTATCCGTCACGGCAGAATCGAACCAGAACTATGGAATATGTATGTTGAAGCGATGGCTGCACAAGCCAATCTAGCTACTATTCCCTCTAATGCAGCGCCTGCATCGATCTAAAAAACTCTCATTTTTTCTCTTTTATCAGCCCTTATTTTTGATAGGGCTGATTTTAAAATCTCATCCGCAAAAAATCAATCGAATGTTCGTATATCAATAAGATTAATTTTTTTATCTTTAATAATTTATTTACTTGAAATCATTTTGATTATTAATAAATACTTTTGATATCTTTCCATATATCCTATTAAATCTAGCATTTTCTAAGACAAAAGCGAAAAAATTAAATAAAGTTATAGGCTTCGAATAAATAAAAGCAAATTTAATTTAATAATTTTAAATCGATTTGATATGAACTCTTATCTATTAGCTATTAATATCCCCTCTTCTATTCAAAGGCAATTAGCTCAAATCTGTTATGGCATTCCTAATGTAAATTGGTTGGATTCCAATGATTTTTATTTGCAGCTTCGCTCTTTTGGACAACTTTCTTTAGAAAAATTAGAAGAAATTCAAAAATGCTTAAATTCTCTTTTTTTTAATTCCTTTTCCTTGCAATTGAAAGAAATAGGAAATGATCATTTTAAGTCTCAGCAGGGGACGATTTGGGTGGGAGCTAACCCACTTTTAGAGTTAGTTGAACTGAAAAATCAAATAAATAAACTTCTTAAAGAGTTAAGTTTTTTCCCAGAACGCCATTCAAATTTAAAAGTTTTTTTAGGTCATTATTATAAAGTCCATTCCGATAGATTGTTAGAATATTTGATGAATCACTTCTTGTTTCAAACACCTTTTTTTACGGCTACTAAATGCTCACTTCTTCTTATTAAAACAACAAAAAAAAGAACTTTCATGGAAGTTATTGAAGAATATGAAGCAGCCTCGCCAGCAACAGGAGAAGATTAAAAAAGGATGGTTTTAAAATCGGAGGAATTTGCAAAGAAATTTAAAAAGAAAAACAAAGAGGCTTTAATAACCTCTTTGTTTTTTAGTACTTTAAGCACGTTTGACAGAAGACTCCGTATGTTGATGCTCTACTTCTTTATTATGGAAGTACAGCATAACCGGAGAAGCAATGAATAGCGAAGATAAAGTTCCTACCAAAACACCTACTGTCATCACTAGTGAAAAGGCAAAAATAGATTGCCCTCCTAATAAAACAAGTGCTAAAAGCACAAGCAAAGTTGTTCCAGATGTCATGATCGTACGACTTAATGTAACATTCAAAGCATGATTAATGATTTCTCTGAATGACAAGCGACGAAGAGTCTTCATATCTTCACGAATTCGATCGAATACAATAATCGTATCATTTAATGAATAGCCGATAATTGTCATAATTGCTCCCACGACCTGTAAATCAATTTGCACAGGAAATCCTATCGCATGGAAAATTGCTAAAATGCCAAGTGTAATAATCACATCGTGAACGAGCCCAATTACTGCTCCAATTGCGAACTTAAACTCAAATCGGAAAGTAATATAAATTAAGATCGCTATTAATGCTGCGCCAAGTGCAACAATAGCATTATTTCGCATCGTATCAGAAAATTGTCCACTCATGATAGTCCAATTTTTCTGAAGAGTCGTTAACTGAGACTGTTGAACATCTAATCCATGAGATTGAAGCGTTTCAACAACCCAACTCAAACGAGGATCTTTTTGATAATCAAAAGCATATTTACTATCTGGATTGATTTCAGGCATCTGATAAAAAGGATGCCCTTTTTCATCCATACTTGTTCCTAGTTGAATGCGCAATTGATTAGGTCTGCTTAATTCACGTACTTCGAAATCCCTGCGTGAAGCCCCCTTATCTAAGAAAGCATTGATAGCCTCTAAACGATAATCAGGTTTTTCTGCCTTCTCCGCAACATCTAGTGTTAGAGAGTAACCTCCAGTAAAATCCATTCCAAAAATAGTTTTACGTTCAGAAACAAGGAAATAAGTGCCTATTCCCATCACGATTAGCGAAATCACGATAGCCTTCTTAGCTTGTTTTAAGAAGTCAAAATGTGTTTCCTTCAAGAACTGGGCCATTGATAATTGCTTATGCTCAGGTTTTTTAACCCACCCAGCAAAGAAATAACGAGTCATAAACAAGGCTGTAAACATAGAAGAAATAATACCAATGATCAATGTCACAGCAAAACCCTTAATTGGTCCAGAATCGAACTGAATTAAGATAATAGCTGCAATAATTGTGGTAATATTCGAGTCAATGATAGCACTAAAAGCTTTGCGGTAACCTGCTTGAATTGCGGAAGCAATCCGACCAGTCACTTTAAACTCTTCTCGGATTCTTTCAAAGACAAGAACATTTGCATCAACAGCCATTCCAATTGTTAAAACAATTCCTGCAATTCCAGGTAACGTCAAGGCTGCTCCTAAATTTTGCAATACACCCCACATGATAAAAATATTAAGCAAAACTGCACAAGAAGCAACAAAACCTGCAAAATGATAGTAACCGATCATAGCTATCACGACTAAAGCTAAAGCGACTAAAGAAGCGATAATCCCTTTGGTTCTTTCTTCACGACCAAGTTCTGGGCTTACATTTTCTTCCGACAAAATACGTGGCGTAAAACTTAAAGAACCAGCTTTTAAATCTGCTGCAAGTTGGGTCACTTCTCGCTGAGAAAAACGACCGCTAATCGTTCCTCCATCACGAAGTGCTGCATTTAATGAAGGAGCTGTAATAATGCTACCATTAAGAATAACAGCCATTCTCCAACCACGCCCGTTAGAGTAAACTTCTTTAGGTGTTCCTGCAATTTTATCTTCTGCAAATTGTGAAGTCCAATTAAAAAAATTGTCTCGAGGGCTGCCACTTGCATGCTCACCTGAATCGAAAGAGCGTTTAATTCCAAATGTTAAAATATTTCCTTGTGTTGCATCATAACCCGGTTGAATGTTTTCTAAGTTAGATCCTTCCAAAGCAAAATTATGAAAAACCACTAATAAAGGATGTGTTTGATTATCCCACTCAGTAGAATCTCCACCTCTAAACATGGCCAAGGTTGAAAGCGACTCATCAAAGGCTTGAGTAACCACGCGATTTTTAGGGTTAGCTAAACGCAAACCATTTTCATAAAGAATTTTTGCATGATCTGTTCTTGGACGCATAGTGATAGTAGATTCCACATCTCCACCTAAATGCTGCCAAGCAATTTCGTTGATGCTTTCTATATCTCTACGATTTGTTACAACGGCTTCGTTCCAAATATCTTGTAAAAACTGATTGACAGCTCCAGCAAGGGCTGTATTTAAAGGCCCAAATTTTTCATTGACAATATGAAAATACATTGCAGAAGCTTTTACCAATTCAGAAGCGGACAAATTTTGAGAACCTGGAAAATCTAATAATATATTAGAATTTTCAATTCGAATCGTTCTTTCTGCTACACCCATTTTATTGATACGTGTGTAAAGTTCATTGACGGCTTGTTTGAGATCTTCTGGATTTGTCACAGTGCGACCATTTTGATCTAAAAGACCAATGCGGACTGTTTTCCCACCAGATAAGTCAAGACCCCATTTAAGAACTTTTCGATCATCTCCTCTAAAAAATTTTACTACGCTTAGTTTCAAATTTTCCCAATAAACATTTTTAGTTGGTGCTGGAACTGTGTATTTGCTTGTTAAGTTTAAATCAACTTGAGCAGCATTATAAGATTCTTTCCATTTCAGAAGGTCTTCTTGTATGCGATCATCAATTTTGTTGATAGTTAACAAACGTTGCTCTACATCAGAAAAGTCTAAGACAGCAAAACGTTTACTTCCTTTGGCTTGAAAATCTTCTCGAGAAGCTTTTAAAAGAGTGCTATAATAATCATTCAATTCAAAAATATAATCTTTATTAAATTCTTTTGGTAAATTAAAGGCTGAGCCAGGATAACCAATAAAACCCATTTGCTGTAAAAGGGTATTGAGTTGGTTAAAATCTGTAGCTAAAACTTGATTTTCTTCCGCTTCTGGAGCTTCCTGATACTTCTGAACAAGAGCATCCATTCCTTTTGCGATTACATAGATCGATCCAGTTCGGAAGCCTGTAGGCGCTGCAGCTGAATACATAGCAGGAGCATAAACCACAAGACCTAGCTTTTGATCTTCTGATTTTTCTGTTTGATAATCATTATAAGATCGAATCGGATAAACATCTTTAATCAAATCTGCATGGGCTGGAGACCAAGAAAGAATAATTTGATCTGTGACTTGCTGAGCTATTTTATCTGCTAAATAGCCTAAATTCAGAGTCAAATAACTTTGACTATTTGTTAGATTATCAAAATTTATAACAAAACTTTCTTCATTAGGTTTAAATGTTTCATCTGATAAACGGGCAATACGTGCAATATCATTGATTAAATATTGGTTAATTCTGTCTTTGGCAAATGCATCTTTTTCAGTTTTTCCTTCTGAAAAACGCAAAGATTGTACATCGTCATACAAATTAACTAACAATAAACCACTTTCCCAGTTGATTGTTAATCCTTTGATAAAAGGATGATAGCCCCTTAAATCGACAATTTGCATTTCATGATTGAAGTTTTGTTTTAACAACTGCTGAATATTTTCATTTGTTAAAGGCTCTTTCCCTTTTTGAAATTCTTTGTTTTCACGCATAATCGTAACAGCTGAATCCAGCGCTTGAATTTGATTATTTGAAACTGCTAGATTTTGTACAGCTTCAGCTGAAGAATCTCCATATAAACTAGCTTGCTTTTCTTTAATTTTTTTACTAAGTGTTTCCATCTTAGCAATAAATTTAGTATTTAATCCTTCACGTTCTTTAGAGGATAATTGAGAAAACGTTTCGTAGTAACGTTTTGTAATCGGATTATTTTTTCCTAAAATATTATCTACATCAACAATTTCTTTTGCTAATGTAATAATTATTTCGTCATAACTAGGATCATTACCTGCTTCACTAGTTGTTGCAAACATTTGCAAAGCGGTTTTACTAGGTCCTGCAATTGCTAGAGCGACTTGAGTCACTCGATCATCAATAATTTTACGGTAAAGATCTGCGATTTGGTGATCATGACTATATTTTGGAGTAAATTGGAATAACTTATCCATGTCGCTCGCATCTAATCGAACAGCAACGTTACGTCGAACCAACACTTGAGTAGGATCGACATTGGCTGTGATAGAACTTAGCTCAAGCTGATTAGGTACAAATGGAATTAACGCTCCAGCTCTTGGTAAAAATCGCTTAAATAACTCAGCATCTTGTTCATTTTTAAATGAAATTTGAAATAATCCATTATTCGTTGTAACTAAATCAATAGAGATTGGTTTAATTCCTAATAAACGACAAAAAGAATATAACCATTCTTTTGAATCCACTTCTGTTTGATTCACTCTTTCCACAATCCCGGACGCAACGTGCTGTGCACGCGGAGCATCAATCGAAGATTTCAGAGGTTTCGAATAAAAAAATAAAGTGGGGAGAATGTTATAAAGCGTAATTGCCAAGACGGCAACAATCAAATAGAATTGCCAACGCTTCTGTTTTTCCATATTTTCATGATTCCTTCTATGATTGTGAATTTCCTTTTGAAAGCTATGGAAGCCTCGCCTAAATGAGGTTTTCAACTCTAACTCAAAATGAAATTAACTGTGAATGAATGTGGGACATCAAAAAGCGCCTTTACAAAGTGAAGGCTCTCTAAGACAAAGGAAAAGCATAACAAATCATTATGCATTCTGTCTACATAAAACCAATTTCATTAAACACGGATTTTATCTATAAAATGGCGAATGGAACACTGAGAGATTTAATCTATGATCTTTGCTCAATTCAAAATAGAGAATTTCGAAAATGAATTAACAATCAAGAAATAATAAACTGTTCTGGCCATTAAAAATTTCCTACATCCTCTGAATTTAAAATAGAAAATAAAAAACCCTCCTTTTTTTATAAAGGAGGGTATGAACAAGCATATTTTTAAGACATCAAATTTAGCTAGTAGCTATTTCCGGTGTTTTATCAATATTTTTCTCAATATTCTGCTCAGCAGTCAATTGAGTAAATTGTTTGCTTAATGAACGGGCAGCCACAATCCAGACAGCAATAATAACCATCAAAATCGCGCCAATATAAGGTGTAATAGTTGCTAACGTTCCAAATGCAAGTAATCCCATTTGAATAATAGATCCGCCAGATTTTCCTAAACGAGCTCCTACTACGTCAACAGCGGCTTTACCTTTTACTTTAGATTCATCATCTAAAGGAATGTAAGCCATTTCTTTTGTTGGATCAAATAAAGAGTATTTAGCAGATTTACTCATAATATTTTGAGCCGCACCAAAAATGACAGCTAAGAATAGTGGAGTAGTTCCTAAGGCAGCAATATATCCAGCTAAGTGATCTTTAAAAATCACGAATGAGAAAAAAGCAATCCCGGTGACTAATAAAACAACTGGAGTAATTAAAGCTGCAAATCCCCAACCTTTATAACGAATCACGTTACCACCAACGAATAGCATCATCAAAATTGTGACGGCACCTGTCATTGTTGAGAACCATCCCATGAACGTGCTGTAATCATTCGGATTAGGATATTGAAGTTTCACCTGGCTCTTCCAAGTAATTTCTACTAAGTTAATAGAAATACCGTAAGCAATAACCAATATCGCCAAACAAAGGATATACTTAGAGGTAAAGAGAAATTTGAAGCTTTCTCCAAGAGACATTTTAGCTTTTTTCTTTTTACCAGGAGCTTTTTCTTGATTTACATCATAAAAACGTGGATCTGTTAAAACTGCACGATTAATCCACCAGTAGATAGCTAAAATTGCTAATCCGGCAATGACAACCATACCCATTAAATAATTTAAAGAAATTTGCCATGCATCAACATTGGCAGGTAAATGCTTGCGAATATCTGATACATATACAATAGCAGGACCTGAAACTAAAAGTGCTAAATTAGCACCCAAACCGAAAAGGCTATAAAAACGTTTAGCTTCATTTACACGGGTAATTTGGTTAGCAAATCCCCAAAAAAGAAGAGATAATACAACGCTTCCCCAAAGTTCAGCTAAAATGTAAAAAATCGAATACATCCAGTTTTCATATGCCGCCGCAAGCCCGGTCCAACCGCCAGGTAAATAAGCTTTTAAAGCTTCAGCAGAAGCATGAGGCATTAAAACTTCTCTAGCTGGATACATGACAAAAGCAAATAAGCCGAAGAAAATGATAAAAGGTAAAAGCGTAACGTAAAATAAATTTTCTCTGCTTAGCGTATTGCTAAGCTTGGCATAAATGATCATAAAAAGAATAGCTGCAGGGACAACACCAAAAGACTTCAAAAATGGAATGGCTTCCGCACCTGCAGAGGTCACGATTAAAGTATCTTTTGTATCTCTTAAAATTGTGTAATTGAAAGAAATAAAAAAGAACATAAAAAACATTGGAAGAAGTTTTTTAAGTTCATAACCGTGTACAGGCCAAAAGAATGCCCTCCACTTACCAAAGTCTTGTTTCGCATCTTGCGACATAGTAAAACCTCGAACTAGTTTATTGTTTGCAAATTTTTGATAATAAATTGTGAGTTTTCGTAATTTTGTGTAAAAATATTACTAAGTATTCGGGATTATCAAGCCATTTATCTAAAAAAGCAAGAAAAAACTACAAACAACCTCCTTACGGATTAAAAACACTAATTGTATGGAAAATTATCTTTAATACATTGAGATAAATTAAATTATATTAAAAGAAAAAATTTAGCTCTTATGAGAATGAAAGCTAAATTCAGTAACAGAATCATTTTTTATATCGAATTTGTGTTTCGCCCTATTTATTGATGATAAGAACTCAACGATCAAATCATGAATAATTTTTCAAGAATTTTTTTTTACTATTCAATTACAATCTTTTAAATTTTTTTATAAGTCATTTTTAAAATGGCAATTAATTAAATTTAGAATTTTTCGTTGTACCGTTCTGACAGACTAGCTAAAATTCCAGATCGAAAGGAAACATTTTACTTAGATTTTTCAAATACTTTTTAAACCTAACTTCGTGAATTATTTTTCTCCTGCTTTAAAACGACTAACAATAAAAATAGATTAGCGGTCCATCCTTGTTTGACAACTTTTAGTCGATTTCATGTTAAATGATTTCACTTGACAAGGGAGTTTTGAAAGCTACAATGTTGAAACAGAGATCAACAGTTCATTGACAAATCTAGCTTTAGTCTTATAAATTAAAGCAAAACTAAACCTTGATGCCGCATCTCTCAGGTAGGTTAAAAAATTACTGATTTAATCTATTTATCTTTTAGACTATTGTATAGAAAATGATTTAGATGAATAAACGAGATAAGTTATATACATGTGTATTAGCCAAACTCTAACGAAAAACACTCGATTTATAGAAACGGAGCTAGATTTTAATGCATTTCACAACAAATGTCCAAGAGGATCCAATATGGGTTTATCCCCCAATGGACGAAGCATTAAAAGAAAGCATTGTTAAAGAATTTAAACTTCATCCTGTTATAGCACAAATTTTGGTTTCCAGAGGATTTACTTCTTTTCAACAAATTCACGATTATTTATATGCTAAATTACCAGAATTGCACGATCCTTTTTTAATGGCAGAAATGCCTCAAGCGGTTGAACGAGTTTGCCGTGCTATCCGTGATCATGAAAACATTCTTATCTATGGCGATAATGATGTTGATGGAATGACTGGAACTACTTTGTTGACCGAATTTCTACAAGATTTAGGCGCAAATGTTTTCTTCTATGTATCCAATAGAGGAGCGCTTCGACAAAGTTTAATCGTCGAAGCTTTAGAATATGCTCTCATTAATAATTGCAAATTACTTATTACTGTAGATTGCGGTATCACTGCTGCTGTGGAAATAGCTAAAGTAGCTGCACAAAACGTCGATGTGATTATCACTGATCACCACGAACCGACAGATAAAATTCCTCATTGTGTAGCAACTCTAAACCCAAAACTTGTTAACAACCCTTATCCGAATCGAGATTTAACAGGAGTTGGCGTCGCTTTTAAACTAGCTCACGGAATCACTAATCAACTGACATCTGAAGGAAAAATTCCTCCTTCTAAGATTGATTTGAAAAAATATTTAGACTTGGTAGCATTAGGAACTATCTCTGATATGGGTTCATTGCTTGACACAGAAAATAGAATCTTAGTTCGCTATGGTCTTCGCCAGTTGCGTAAAGGCAAACGGATGGGTCTAGCAAAACTTTTTTCTATTTGTGATGTCGATCTCAATGATTTAAATACATTTACCATAGCCTCAAAAATTGCACCTCGTTTAAACAGTTTAGGACGTATTGCTGACCCTCGTAAAGGTGTCCAAATGTTACTTGTAAAAAATGCTGATTTGGCAGAAAAGATGGCATTAGAGCTAGACCTTAATAATATCGAAAGGCAAAAAATTGAAAGAACAATGTCTTCCGATGTAGATAGTACTATCCAACAAATACCTGCTATTTTATCTAACAAAGCAATTGTGATGGTTTCTGATAAATGGCATCCAGGTGTCATTGCCATAATATCGACACGAATTTCAAAACAATACAACAGACCTACTGTGATGATTGCTCTTGATAAAGGAATTGGAAAAGGTTCCATTCGCTCTATCCGCGAATTTCCCCTTCTACCAACTTTAAAAGAATGTTCAGATATTTTGGTCAATTTCGGTGGACATGATTTCGCTGCAGGATTAACTATTAAAGAAGAGCACGTTGAACAATTTAAAAATCATTTTATTGCTTCGGCTAATAAAAAGCTTGCTGATACAGATGTTATGAGTAAACTTTATCTTGATGCAGAAATTAAATTTAGTGAATTAACTTTTGATTTTATTGAATCAGCAAGGCTATTAGAGCCATATGGAAATGAAAATCCTCAACCCATTTTGTATTGCGACGCTTGGCAGACCTGGCCCCCAAAGATTGTTGGTAAAACGCATTTGAAGCTTTATTTAGAACAAGGAGATAGAGTTCTGGAAGGTGTTGCGCTTGGAAAAGCAACTTATAGCCAACAACTAAGGAAAAAGAATTTAAAACTGCGCATTGCTTTTACCCCTCAAATTAACAAATCCAGTATTCAATTACTCATTCGTGATTTTAAAGTTTTAGAAGAAGTGCCTGCCACTTTTACTGAATTGGAACCCACTCAATATCAAAATTTATGACCCATCTATTGACTATCCATACTCAAGTTGAGGGAGAAATTACAGCGATTGCTTTTGGAGGTGCAGGAATTTTAAGATATCATGGATTTGTAATTTTTGTTCCTTTTACTGCTCCTGGCGATCAAATTATTTGTCGTATCATCGAAATAAAAAAATCTTTTGCAGTAGCAGAACTTGTCAAACTCAAACAACCTAGCTCTTTAAGAGTTCAGCCCCTTTGTCCATATTTTGGGAAATGTGGAGGATGTCAACTTCAGCATTTAAACGAACAAACACAATTAAACTATAAACTTACTGCCATCACTGACAATCTTAAACGAATTGGTCATCTTAAAGTACCTTCTGTTAAAATGAGTACTGCTCAATTGAATTGGGCCTACAGGCGACATATTACCCTTCATTTAAAATCTTTTAATCAAAGTTTTCAAGCAGGTTATATAGCAACAGATCATTTTTCTCTTATTTCAATCGATATATGTCCTATTTTTAATAACCTTCATGACCCTATCATTAGCATATTACAAAAATTTATTAGTACTTTGCCTAATCCCAATCAGCAAGATGGCCGATTGACATTGTTAAAAAACCAAAATTCTCAATATATTTTATCATTTCAATTTTGTTCATTGAATGAACTTAATCGAATCTTGTTTCAAGAGGCTTTAGAAAAATATCCTATTTTTTCGGGTATTCTAGTAACGTCTCCCAAGAAACAGTGGATAATAGGTAACCCCTACTCAGAACAAAAAATTGAAAATTTAATTTTTCGGTTTACTCCTCAAGCCTTTATACAAAATCACCCTGAACAAAGCCTTTATATTTATAAAAAAATTTGTTCGTTAACGACACAACTAAAATCAAAAAAAATTTTAGATCTTTACTGTGGGTTTGGAATTACCTCTTTACTCCTTGCTAGTCAAGGACATTTCGTAACTGGCATTGAATATAATTCTGACGCCATTCGATTTGCGAAAGAAAATAGCAAGTTGAACCATTTGCCTCATGTCGAATTTCTCGAAGGAGATGTAGAAAAAATTTTACCTATTTGTTTAAAGTCTCAAAAATGTGTAGATTTAGTTATTGTCAATCCTCCAAGAATTGGTTTATCTAAATCAGTAATCAAAATATTAATGAGTGCCTTACCTGAAGACATGATTTATATCTCTTGTATGCCTTCTACTTTAGCTCGTGATTTGTCTATTTTGTGCGAAGATTTATATGAAATTCACGAGTGTACTGCGTATGATATGTTTCCACAAACTAGCCATGTCGAAACACTTGTTCATCTTAAAAAAAATATAACCTCTCAATTTTTTAAAAAAAAGAATTGAAAGGTTATAAAGTTGTTGCTCAATCAATGCATTTAGATTTTTTGAAGAAGAATGACTTAACTCAGCAATAATTCATTGCCGGCTGCTTAGAAGCTAGCTGATTTCAGCTAGCTTGACGACGATTTTTTTTCTGCATAAATTTTTCTTGATATTCTTTCATACTATCAGAATGAATAACCCATGCAGCCCCTTTTCGCTCTGCTTTCAGCAAACCAATACGAGTCGCGTAATAAATTTTTTGTGCAGGGACACTTAACAATTCCGCTACTTGATTAACAGAATAATATCCTTTTAAATTATCAAATAATAATTCACCGTTAAAAGTAGATTTTGTTCTAGAATATTTTTGAAGACGGTAATCTTCTAAATCTTCTAAGCTAATTGTCCAACGAGTTGTCTCTTTAGTAGCTTTTAATTTATTTAATTTAATGGCAACATAAATAGCTTGTCTTGTTACTTTATTTAATTTGGCAGCTTCTGTAATTGAAACTACTTTTTTATCATCAGTTTTATTCTGAGACATAATATTACCTCCACAATATATTAAATATGTAATTTCCTTTTTTTTTAATAAATTTATAATTTATTTAAGGAAAAATAATCTTTACATAGTAAAGAATTTAAATCAATGATTTAAAATTATTTTTGAATTTTTTTAAATTTAATTTTTAAACAAATATAAACAGATAATTAATTAATAGATTAATAAAATGAGTATAATTATGGGAATAAACGATTTTTAACAGCCAGAAATCTTAATTGGAAAACGCTCTTAATATACAAAAACTTTTATTATTAATCAATTTATTTTTTTATTTATCTGACTCAAAAGAGGTTAGTAATAGCAAAAAAAGAAATAAGCATGAAAAATTTAAGTTCTCTCTAAAAGGATAAATTCAATAATTGGAATTTATCTTGGCTATTTTCTACAAGAATAACCATCCAAAACTCGCCTAATAATAAGTTTTTGGTTATGATTAAAACTTTATCTCCGGCTTATCTTAAAAGATTGAGGAAATTTTAATGTACAAATTTTTAATTTGTTTAATTTGTTTAACAAGTTTTGTTTTGGAAGCCAAATCACCTGATTTGAGCCCTAAAGAAGTCACGTTTAAAGCAAACGAAATTATGAAAGCTCATGCTTCGCAAAAACAACTTTCCCCCACTCTTACTCGTCGAATTTTAAATAACTATTTAGAAAATTTAGATCCTAATAAAACTTACTTCATTGAATCAGATATTTATGAATGGACTCATCCAACCGATGAGCTCCTCACAAACATTATTGATGATTACAATAACAGTAATTTTTCTACTTTTGAAAGTATTCATACTGCTCTAATTAAAGCTATTTTAAAACGGCGTCAACTAGAAAATAAAATAGACTATCAAAGCTTGCCTAAAAATGTCCGAGCAGAAGAATTTAAAGATATTCCATGGGTCCAAACTGAAGAAGAGCTTATTGAACGATTAAAACGCATACGAGCTTTACAAATTGAAACTGCAGCAAAATTAAACGATAATATGAAGGAAAATGCTCTTCAAAGAATCGGCAAACGACAAGCAAAATACGAAGAAGAGGCATTAAATCCAAAAGAACAAGAAAAGCAACCTTTAATCTTATCTAACGTTTTAAAAGCCACAGCATCTGCTTTAGACGCCCATACAGCTTATTTTACACCTGGTGAGGCTGCGCAATTTATGATTAATGTTCAACAGCGTTTATTCGGGATTGGCGCTCAATTGCGTGATGACATTAATGGATTTACCGTAATAAAAATTATTGAGGGTGGCCCCGCAGCCTTAGGTAAAGAACTTAAATTAAAAGATCGCATTGTTGCAGTCAATGGGGAACCTGTTGTCGGAATGGATATTACAGATGCAGTTGATTTAATTCGAGGGGAAGAACATACTCCCGTTATTTTGACAGTCATTCGAGAAACGACAAGTGCTGCCGGTGAAAAAACTGAAGAAAAATTGGATGTGACTATTTTAAGAGGAGAGGTTATTTTAAAAGAAAGTCGTTTCAAAAGTTCTTACGAACCTTATGGAAATGGGATAATCGGTTATTTAAAACTATATTCTTTCTATCAGGATCGAGATAGTTCATCCGCAACAGATTTGGAAGAAGAAATTAACAAACTTAAAAAAAATCAAAACATGTTTGGTCTTATTCTTGATCTAAGATATAACTCAGGAGGCCTTTTATCTCAAGCTGTTGCCGTAACAAGTTTATTTATTACTAAAGGGATTGTAGTCTCCATTAAAGATGAAAACGGAAAAATTCAACATTTAAGAGACTTAGATGGAACATCAACTTGGGATGGCCCACTCATTATTTTGGTGAATCGCATGAGTGCTTCAGCCTCAGAAATTGTGGCGCAAACACTTCAAGACTACGGTAGAGCAATCATTGTTGGAGACGATCATACATATGGAAAGGGGTCATATCAAACATTCACTTTGACAACAACCGAACACGAACAAGTCAATCCTCAAGGGGAATATAAAGTCACAAGAGGGCGTTATTATACCGTTTCTGGTAAAACCCCCCAATTATCAGGTGTATTATCTGACATTTCTATACCAGGTGTATTATCAGAGTCAGAAATTGGAGAGAAGTATACCAAATATCCTCTTGAAAACGATCACATCAAAGCAAATTTTGATGATGATCTTTCTGATGTTCCCTTTTTACAGCGAGATAAAATTCGTAAGCTGTATAAATTTGGTCTTCAAGAGAAGTTAGACACTTATCAGCCATATTTTGAAGTATTAAAAAAGAATTCTTCCAAACGCTTAGAAAACGACCCCAATTATCAAAATATGCTTAAAGAAATAAGAAAGAAGGAAAATAGTGATATAGAAAGCATGGAAGACTTTGGTCAAAACGATTTACAATTAGAAGAAGCTTATAAAATCATGAAGGACTTATTAATTATGATGCAAGAAAAAGGAATTCCTCTTATTTCTTCAAAATTATAGGAAAGTTCTTTTTAAATATAGAATCTTAATAATATTGCAAAAAAACAAAATCGATTATAAACATTTTATTCATTACTAAAAAGATATTTTATGCGCGTTAACAGAATTTTTGAAAATACTTTTATCATTCTTGAATTAGTTGAAAAAACCTTGAATTTTGCAGGCTACATTCCAGGCATAGGAACAGTCTCTGCTTATGTCCGAGGTGGGCTGGCGAGTATTGAAGCCGTATCAGGAATAGGTCTAACAATTATTGGATTTATTGCAAACTCTCAAGGTAATCCAGCCAGTTCTATTTATTTAACTACGGGTATCACTTTTATTGGGCATGCGCTTTTAAATGGTTTTCGCGCTTCATTTGAAAATCAGCCTTTCATTCCACTTGTCACAACCTTACCTTATGATATTGGCTCTTACTTATTGTTGGGACGTCGAATTTTTCCATATTTGAAATGATTTTTCAGACGTTTTACACATAAAGTCAATACTGAATTCATGACCAGCCTTAATCCAACCTCGTTAAATTAAACAATAATGTTAATTTTTTATAGGTTGAAGCTCATTAGGTAAATATTGCGGATGAATTTTCCTAATCAAAAAAAATAAATAAAGCATGTTTTTTAGTCTTTTAGATTTAAAAGATATCATTTTCTCTTTATTATACTTGTAAAAAGAATTGTTAAATACAAATTCACCCACTATTTATTAAACCTTCTTATTTAGAAGGGTCACTACAGATTTTAAAGAAAAGGCCTTAGTTTTATGACAGTTCGCGTGCGCATTGCGCCTTCTCCAACAGGTGATCCCCACGTTGGAACAGCCTATATGGCTTTGTTTAATATGATTTTTGCACGTCATTACAACGGAACATTTATTCTTCGTATTGAAGATACAGATCAGGCTCGTAGCCGACCAGAATATGAAGAAAATATTTATTCAGCCCTCAAATGGGCAAATATCCAATGGGATGAAGGCCCAGATATTGGGGGTGCTTATGGTCCTTACCGACAATCAGAAAGATTTGATATTTATAAACAATATGCTGAAGAACTTTTATCTAAAGGGAAAGCCTATAAATGTTTTTGCACTGCTGCTGAACTTGATGAAATGAGAGAGTTGAGCGCTAAACAGGGTGGAAGACAAGGTTATGATAGACGTTGCAGACACCTGACTCCTGATGAGATAATTGAGAGAGAGCAAGCCGAGCTTTCGTATGTCATTCGTTTAAAAGTCCCTTTAAACGGTGAATGTGTTTATGAAGATGCGATTAAAAAACGGATGACCTTTCCTTGGGCTGATATAGACGATCAAGTTCTTCTCAAATCAGATGGTTTTCCCACCTACCACCTGGCAAACGTTGTCGATGATTATCTGATGAAAATTTCTCATGTGATTCGAGGCGATGAATGGATGAGTTCTACTCCAAAGCACATCTTGCTATATGAATCTTTTGGATGGACTCCTCCAACGTTCTTGCATATGCCTCTTTTATTAGGTAAAGATGGTAAAAAATTGTCTAAACGAAAAAATCCGACTTCCATTTTTTTTTATAGAGATAGCGGTTATTTATCCGAAGCTTTCATTAATTTCTTAACATTGATGGGCTTTAGTATGACTGGCGATCAAGAAATTTATAGCTTAGATGACATTATACGAGAATTTGATTACAAACGGATTGGCGTCTCCGGAGCTATTTTTGATGTGCAGAAGTTAGACTGGGTGAATCAACAGTACCTCATTAAAAATATTTCTGTTGAGCAACTTTGGGATAGGATCAAAGAATGGAGCTTTAACGATGAATTTATGCAACGCCTAATGCCTCTTTGCCATTCTCGCATTAAAACTTTTGGCGATTTTATGGATCTGTTTAACTTTTTATTCATCAATCATCTTCATTACCATGATGCGATATTTGTCGTTAAAGATCTATCTAAAGAACAAATTTGCTACTTGATTCAATCTTTAATTTGGCGTTTGGATGAATTAGAAAATTGGAACGGAACAGGTGTCAATCAAGCTTCCAGAGAGATTGCAGAAATCTTTGGAGTTAATCATAAGAAAATTGTCATGCCAATTCTCTTTGCTAGTTTGATGGGTAAAACACAAGGTCCTCCTCTCTTTGATTCTGTCAACCTTTTAGGGAAAGATCGTACACGTGCGCGACTGCTTAAAGCGATGGAATATTTAGGAGGAATTTCAAATAAAAAAATGGCCAGCCTCAAAAAGGCCTGGCAAGAAAAAAGCGGTCAACCGCTCATGATCAAGGATTAAAAATTCTTTTAATTAATGCTGAATGAATGAGATTTAATTCAGCATTGATTTATGCAAGTATAGGAGAGATAAAATGGATATGACTGCACATGCTTTTTCTTTTTTTCAACTTTCTTCTCAAGTCTTAGAAGGCTCCTATGGGCTATTTTTACAGATCTTAAGTATTGTTCTCTTTTTACTATTTTTTAATTTTCTTATTAAAGTTGGTTTAACTAAATTAAAAAAACGTTTTTTAAGTCAAAATAAAATTTGGTCTTCTAGTTTTGTTTCAGCGATTGAAAAACCCCTTAATTATTATGCTTGGTTTATTGCTTGTATTTGTGCTCTTGACGCAGCAATCAATCGATTTTTAGAACATCATCTTTTTAATGTACATGTCATTCTAAATCTAGGGGCAGTTTTAGCCATCGGTTGGTTTCTCTTAAGATGGAATAATAAAGTTTTACAAGACATGCTGAGTATGAGCTACCAGCACCGCATTAACCTTACTCCAGCTAAATTAGATTTGATTAGTAAGCTAGCGACTATTGTTATTATTTTTTTAACAGTTTTTCTAGCTATGGATGTTACGGGTCGCGACATGCAAACGGTGATTGCATTTGGAGGAATTGGTGGTTTAGCCATTGCTTTTGCGTCGCAACAAGCCATTGCAAATTTTTTTGGTGGGGTCATGGTCTATCTCACACAACCTTTTAGCATCGGAGAACTCATTAATATTCCTGAAAAAAAAATTGAAGGACATGTGGAAGAAATTGGTTGGTACATGACTCGTATTCGGAATCTAGACAAACGACCTATTTATGTTCCCAATTCAGTTTTTACACAAACGATTGTCATTACTCCTTCTCGAATGAGTCATGAACGTTTTTTTCATACAATTGGATTGCGCTATAGTGATATCGATTCTATTAAACAAATAGTTGCTGATATCAAATTAATGCTTCTTAAGCATCCACAGGTAGATCATGAACAAAGAGTAGATGTTTATTTTGTAAGCTTTGGAGATTTTGCTTTAAATATTAGTATTTCTGCTTATATTCATTTAGGCCAGGCAGATTTCCCCAGTATTCGACAGGATATTTTATTAAAAATTGCCGACCTTATTCGGAGTCACGGAGCCTCTATTGCTATCTCTCCACAAACTATTCAGATAGCATCTGGAATGCAATTGATTCTTAATGTGGAACCATCAAAACCATCATTATCCACTTCTTCTTAATCAACACGTACAACAAGTGAGAACTTTAGTAGTAGTAGCTATAAACAGCCAAAAAAGCTACAATTAGTCTTATTATACTCAACCACTTAATTTTTTTAATTTTATGCTAATTTTTACACCATCAAATGTTCTGTCTTTTTTAAGAGGGCCACTCGCACTGGCATTTATTGTTGATCATCCTTTTTATAGAAGTTTAGTAATCATTTTAGCCATGTTAACGGATAGCTTAGATGGATATCTTGCTCGTCGATTTCGAATGACAAGCCAGATTGGAGCTTTCCTAGACCCTTTGATGGATAAGATATTTGTTTTTACAGTTGCTCTTATATTTATGTATGAAGGGAGATTGGAGACTTGGGAAGCCTTGACCTTAATTTCGCGAGACTTCGCTGTATTATTGTTTGGGCTTTATCTAGCTATTAAAGGAAATTGGGCATTTCGATTTCGTTCTATCTGGTCTGGTAAAGTGACAACAGCTTTACAATTTTTTGTTTTATTAGCCTTAACATTTCACTATACGATTCCTCACTTCGTATTTTATTCTTTCATTTTGCTAGGTTTTGTAGCTCTATGTGAACTATACATCGTTGAGAAAAAAGAATTAAAGATTAAAATCGCCCGTCCTATATCCCTATAACCTAAATTAAACGAACAAATTCAATTTGACATCGATAAATTCTCTTACGCACTATAAACGTATTAAATAAATTAGCTTTTTCGAATTGCGAAAGTCAAAAAAAGCAGAATAGCAATTTTCATTTATGTATAATCGAAGGTTTACTTACAACAAACCTCCCATTAAATGATATTTGAAAATAAACTCATATATATATATATATATCCACCCTTAACGCTTGTTTTTTAGTAACTCTTGCTGCACCAGAACATGATATTATTAAGATGCAGCTTTTAAGGAATGTAAAACTTGCTCTTCACTCGTTCTTGACGTAGATTCACCAATATCTTCTCGAGCCTTTTCCCCAATAATAGCAGCAAATTGCTTACCTAATGAACGTACGCAAAGCATCCAAACAATGATAACGCCAATTAAGATGACAGCTACATAAGGAGCGCTGGAGCTAACAGTTGCAAAAATCATCAATAAACTTTGATGAATTAAGGAACCGCCCGATTTACCAAGACGAGAACCCACACCATCAATCGCAGCTTTTCCTTTCAATTTACTTTCATAATCCAAAGGGATAAAAGCCATTTCTTTTGTAGAATCAAAAACAGAATACTTACAGGCTTTACTCATGCAGACTTGAGCTGCACCAAAAAAGACGGCTATAGTTAAAGGTGTCGTTCCTGTTAATATATAAACAGGATCAGCCAAATCATTTCGAAATAGCATAAAAGCAAAAAATCCCACACTTGTGACAAGCATAATAGTCGGTGTTACTAAAGCTGTCCGTGTCCATCCAAACCGAGTAATCATTGTAGACATAAATAAGGATGTGATTGTGGCAATAATTCCGACTGCTGATGTCATGTTATTCATATAGCGATTATAATCAAGGGCTGACGAATAAATTTGACGAAGCTGGTCTTTCCATACAATTTCAACTAAGTTAATGACAAGATTATAAGAAATAACTAAAACTGCAATACAAATAAGATATTTAGAATTAGCGAGATAGTTAAAACTTTCTCGGATCGATAATCTTTTTTTCATTTTTTGAATGCGTTTTGCTTCATGGAACTCTTGGAATTCTGGACCATTGAGTACATTTTTATTCATCCAACGAAAAATAACCATGGCTATTGTTCCACTTACAATCACAGCAACCATGAGAATATTTAAAGTCTGTTCCCAACTTTGATCATTAGAGAGAAGATTGGCTATGATTCCTGCTATTGTCGCGGCAAAACTTGCAATGACACCAAGCATACTATAAAAACGACGAGCTTCAGTCATTTTTGTGATTTCATTCGCAAATCCCCAAAAAAGGACAGTTAAAACAATACTACCCCAAAGTTCACAAATTACATAAAACAAAGTAAATGACCAATTACGGAACATGGCAATTAATCCTTTAAATCCCGCTGGTAAAATCGTTTCTAAGTAATCGCATAGTTGATGAGGATGTAGTACGTCACGTAAAGGATAAAAAATATAAGTAAACGAACCAAAAAATAGCAAAAATGTAGAAATGACAATATAAAAAACTTTTTCTTGGCTAAAACGGTTAGACAACTTAGTAAAAATTAAAGTAAATAAGACTGCCGTGGGTAACAGCACCCATACTTTAATAAATGGAATAACTTCAGCCCCTGAAGCCTTAGCAGTCACAACAACAGCATCTTTAACATTGCGTAAAATACTATAGTTGAAACAAATCAAAAATAGCATCAACATCATCGGCAGCACTTTTTTGACTTCATGGCCGTGAATAGGCCAAAAAAATGCCCTCAGTTTACCAAACTCTGATTCTTGTTGAGACATTTTAAACCTTTTGTTATAAAATAGTATATTATATTTTTTATTAATTCTCAACTATTTAATTAATAAAAAAATAAAAAGCACATTAATAATAAATACTACTAATGTGCTTTGATTTTAAAATTATACAGCTTTCTGTTCTTTCAAAATTGTGTCTGAAAGAATATTAACAGCTCGAATAGGAGTCATCAATGTCTCAGAAGTTTCATTGTTTTCTACCTGACTTGTCAATTCATTAAATTGTTTACCTAAAACGCGAATTGCCATTGCCCAGACTACAATTACGGCGAACAAGACGATAGCTACATAAGGAGCACTTGCATTAATTGTAGAAAACAAAAGTAGAAGGCTCTGATGAACCACAGATCCACCCGATTTTCCGAGGCGAGAACAAACTCCATCAATCGCCGCTTTTCCAACGAGTTTGGATTCAGGATTTAAAGGAACAAAACTCATTTCTTTAGTTGCATCAAATACAGAGTATTTAGCTCCTCGACTCAATATGTTTTGAGCAGTTCCAAAGAAAACCACTAAAACCAAAGGAGTTACTCCGGAAAAAGTTAAGAAAAGTTCGGGAGATGCCTTTTTAAGGAAGAAAAAGGAGAAAAAGCCCAAACTTGTTACAGCTAAAATGATAGGTGTAATTAAAGCAGTGGTGGTCCACCCAAATTTGCGAATCGCATTTCCTGATACGAAAAGGGAACTTAAGGTCGCTACTACCCCAATAATGGATACGATATGATTCATATATAAAGTATAATCATTAGGATCAGGATATAGCTCTCGGACTTGATGTTTCCATAAAACTTCTGTGAGGTTAATAACTAGGTTATAAGAAATAACAATAAGAGCAATACAAAGTAAGTAATTAGAGCGAAGGAGATAGGAAAAGCTTTGCTTTAGAGAAAGCTTACCTTTAGCTTCTCCTTCTGTTTTAACCGAAGAAGGATCATAAAAACGTTTATCGGTTAAGACTTCTACATTCATCCAACGAAATAAAGCTAAAGCTAAAGCACCTGATAATAAAATTAAAGAAACCATCATCACTAATGATTGATACCATGGATCACTACCAAGAATTCCCAAATCGTTCTGCTTATTAAATTGACAACAGTAAACAGAGGCTTGTCCTGCGAAAATACCTGAAAAATTAGCACCTACCCCAAACAGACCGTAAAATCTTTTTGCCTCACTAATTTTAGTCACTTGATTAGCGAAGCCCCAAAATAAGACAAATAAGACAGTACTTCCCCAAAGTTCTGACATCACATAGAAAATAGTAAAAGTCCAGTAACGAAACATCGCAACTAGCCCTTTAAATCCAATCGGCAAAATTGTTTCAAGATAGTCAGCAGTTGCGTGAGGATGGATAATATCTCGAATAGGATAGAGAATAAAAGTGAAAATAAAAAAATAAGATAAAAAAAGAGAAGTGATAAGGTAAAAAACGATTTCTCTTGACAGGCGATTAGACAACCAAGTGAACAAAAGGGTCATTAAAATAGCTCCAGGGAACATAGCCCAAACCTTTACAAAAGGAATGACTTCAGCACCTGAAGATTTTGCAGTTATAAGTAGTGAGTCTTTTAAAGTACGTAATATGTTGTAATCAAAAGAAATAAAAAAGAATATTAACAACATTGGGATGAGTTTTTTAAGCTCATAGCGATGAACGGGCCAAAGATTGCTCCGCCATGGACTAAATTCACGGGACCCTGTTGGTGTCTGTGACATGCTAACCTTTTCTTATGATTAAGATCGGCAACTTTTTATCCTTAAGTTTCACAAATAAGGATACTTGCAAGCTTCTAACCTTTCAGTTTATTTACAGGTTAGGCTCTAAATTTTCTCTTTACCTCATTTTTAGCTAAATGAAAAACCTTAGATCTAACCTTATACAGTTTTAAGCCTATTTTATCAAGCCATTATTTCTGATTTGCATAAAACCGTTATTTATCAATAAATTAATTTGATATAATCAATATTATTTAATAATAAAAAAACAAATTACTTATTAATCTATATTTAATTTTTGCATTAGAAATAAAAAAAATCGAAAATAAAAGAAGGGAAAATGGTTTTAATGATCATTAAGAGATTTGTACAGGATAGTAAAAAATAAGGAGTTTGGAAGAACTGGACAACTGGTCGTAATAGAAAGGATAGCTATATCACACCGAGAGTTAAAAATAAAATTTCTTAGCAGTGTTATATTTTTTTTGACTAGCTGTAGTTCAAACAAATTCGAACTTTAAGATTTATTTATCTGATAGAGCTTCAATCCCAGGTAATTGCCCAAATTCTATAAATTCTAAAGAGGCACCCCCTCCAGTTGAAAGATGGTTTATTTGTTTAGAAACCCCAGTTTGTTCTATAGCAGCTAAGGAATCCCCTCCCCCAACAATAGTAATTGCGTTGACAACAGCAAGAGTTTGAGCAATAGTTTGAGTCCCTCTAGAAAAAGCGGGAACTTCAAATACTCCTAAAGGGCCGTTCCAAAAAATTGTAGCTGCTCTGTTCAATTCTTCTTGATAAAGTTTAATAGTGTCTGGCCCAATATCTACCCCTTGATACCCATCAGGAATTCCTTCTTTAACTGAAATAATTCTCGTTTCAGAGGAGGATTCATTCATTTTTTTAGCAATGACCAAGTCTATGGGTAGTAAAAGGCGGCAGCGAGACTGTGTCTCAACACCTATCAATTCACGAGCGACAGCAACGAATTCGCTTTCGTAAAGTGAATCCCCAATAGGTATTCCTTCAGATTTGAAAAAAGTGAAGGCCATCGCTCCCCCTATCAATAAAACATCTGCTTTAGACTGTAAAGCTTCAATGACTTTAAACTTCGTGGAGATTTTTGCACCTCCCAACACTGCACAAAAAGGACGTTTAGGATTCGTTAAAGCACAACCTAGATAAGAAATTTCTTTTTCAAGTAACAAACCCGCTGCTGCACGATTGGGAAAAAATTTTGCAATTTTTGTTGTCGAAGCATGAGCACGATGAGCAGTTCCAAAAGCATCATTGATATAAACATCTCCCAACTCTGACAAAGAACTTGTAAAATTAGGTTCATCATCAGGCCTTTCTTCGCCTTTGTGAAAACGTAAATTTTCAAGCAATAAAACTTCTCCTGATTTTAGCTGACGAACCATCTGTTCAACGTCTAATCCACAACAATCTGCAGCCATTTTTACAGGCTTCTTTAATAATTCTGATAAACGTTTAGCGCAAGGAGCCAACGAAAATTTAGAATCAAACAAACCTTTAGGACGACCGAGATGGCTCATCAAAATAACGGCTCCTCCTTGATCTAAAACATATTGAATTGTGGGAAGAGAGGCTTGAATACGACTATCATCTGTAATCAAACCTTTTTCTAAAGGGACGTTAAAATCGACACGAATTAAGGCTTTCTTGTCTTTCAAATTTAAATCGCGAATCGATAATTTATCCTTCACCGTCATCCTCCTTCATTCATTTATGAAATGAGTTAATAACTTAATCAAAAAGTCTTGTCAAGTTTCTTATTAACAGACAAAAAACTAATGAAAAAAGTTCTATTTCTTGTGATTTTCTAAGTTTTCTTTGACCATTTCAAGAAAATAAAGATGAATAGAAGGGTTGACTGTTAACTCCGGATGAAACGATGCTCCTAAATGATGCCCTTGCCGAACCAAAATAGGCTCCCCTTCATAAGAAGCAAGAATTTGCACGGGAGTTTCACTTGTTCGAATACGTGGAGCTCGAATAAAAAAAGCAGGAAAACATATTTCGTCTCCTGGTTTTAAATAAACAGGCACATCCACTTGAAAAGAATCGACTTGCCGCCCAAACGCATTTCGTTCGACAGCAATGTGTAACAGTCCAAGCGGCATCATTGCAGAATTTTGAACGTGAGAAGACATTAAAATAAGGCCAGCACAAGTTCCAAAAACAGGTTTATGGATCGCAAAATGAACTAATAGATCTTTAAGATTTGTTGTTTCAAGTTGTCGCATCATCACAGTAGATTCCCCACCAGGAATAATAAGAGCATCACAAATATCTAACTCATTTCGAGTTTTAACTTGGATCGTTTCTATACCAAGAGAATGAAGCATTTCTTGATGTTTAAAGAAATCTCCCTGTAATGCTAATATACCTATCAGCATGCTCTACCAACCTCTTTGAGCCATTAAATCTTCTCGTTTAAGTTGTCTAATATCAATCCCTTTCATTGCATCAAGAAGATCCATCGAAAATTGAGCTAATTTTTCAGGATTTTGAAAAAATGTGGTGGCCCCGACTATTGCACGAGCTCTTTTTGCAGGATCTTCTGATTTAAAAATTCCCGATCCTACAAAAACAGATTGTGCCCCTAATTGCATCATCAAAGCAGCATCTGCTGGAGTGGCAATTCCACCTGCAGCGAAATTAGGCACAGGGAGCGCACCAGATTTTGCAACCATTTGGACTAAATGAAAGGGAGCACCTAATCGTTTAGCTTCTGCCATGAGTTCCGAAGAATCCATCAGCATTAAATGCCTGATTTCTCGATTAATAGCCCGCATATGTCGAACAGCCTCGACAACATTTCCTGTGCCGGCTTCCCCTTTCGTTCGAATCATTGCAGCCCCTTCACCAATCCTTCTTAAAGCTTCCCCTAAATCTCGACAACCACAAACAAAGGGAACTTTAAAAATATGTTTATCGATATGGTTTTCTTCATCAGCAGGCGTTAAAACTTCGCTTTCATCAATAAAATCAACTTGTAATGACTCTAAAATTTGCGCTTCTACAAAATGTCCAATTCGACATTTAGCCATAACAGGTATTGAAACTGTTTCTTGAATTTTCTGGATAAGTTCAGGATTTGACATGCGGGCGATTCCGCCCTGAACACGAATATCAGACGGAATTCTTTCTAAAGCCATAACGGCAACTGCCCCAGCATCCTCTGCAATTTTAGCTTGCTCTGAGTTTGTGACATCCATGATCACTCCTCCTTTCAACATCTCTGCCAAGGCAACTTTAATTTCAAATGATCCTTTTTCAGTTTGATTAGATTGTCCCATGTCTACCCCTATGCATTAAAGTTTTAAGAAAGGATTACTGGATTGATTAAATTGATTTCCATGTTTACGTCTTTTTAACTCGGTTCGCACAGAAAAAAGCAAATCTTGATCAAAATCTTTATTGCAAACCCATTGTAAATATTGCAAGGGAATTTCTTTAAGAAGCCGTCCTTTATGTTTACCAAGGGGCATTGTGTTCATCAAAATTGGCTTTGATAAAACTTCAAAAAGCTGTTCTGTAGTTCGATAACGCTTCGATAAATGTTTAAATACTTCTTTATTGACAATTACGTCACTCATGGCACGATGAGCTCCTTCAAGCGGAATATTAAAGTGCTTGCGTAAATATTCAAGGGAATTAACAGGGCTTTCTCCATAAAGTCGGGCCATCCTTAAAGTATCTAAAAATCGATTTTTTCTGATTTTGCAAGGGATGCCATGCCTTTCCGCTGCGACTGCCAGAATTTCAATATCAAATCCTACACCATGACCAATAATAATATGATCACTAATCAATTCTAAAATTTGTGGTAGAACATGATTGATTGTCGGTTTATCTTTTACCATATCTTGAGTAATATGATGAATAGCTATAGACGTTTCAGGTATCGGACATTCAGGATTAATAAGGCTTTCCATTTGTGCATAAACTTGATTCCCGTCAAAACACATGACAGCAACTTCAATAATACGATCTTGTTGAGGATCTAAACCAGTTGTTTCACAATCAATGCAAATAAATTTATGTTTTTCTATATCGGGCATAGTCTCTATTCTTGTTTATCTTCATCATTCAAAGCCTCTTGAATCATTATCATGAGCTCTTTTCTACCCCGATTTTTAGGGACTGAATAATAAAGGTGGTGTAAATTCATTAAACTTAGCGTATCTAAGATTTTTGTCGTATTGAGCCTTAACTCTTTCTGATTAACTTTATCAATTTTCGTTAAAACTAATATAAGAGCTTTCTCGTGATAAAGAACCCACTCTAAAAATTGAATGTCTTCTTCATTAGGAATGCGTCTAATATCCAACAAAAATAAAATAAGTTTTAAACTTTCCCGACTTTCCAAATAGGAGCGAACCATGGGTCCCCATTCTTTTCTAACAGAAAGGGGCACTTTAGCATAGCCATAACCGGGCAAATCAGCGAAAGCAATCTGATCATTTAAGCTAAAAAAATTTAAAGCTTGCGTTTTACCAGGTGTGGCAGAAGTTTTCACTAGATGCTTAGCTTCAAATAAATGATTGAGTAGGCTAGATTTTCCTACATTTGATCTTCCTACAACTGCGACTTCGGGAAGAATATCACCAGACGGAGAACGGATTATAGGGTAATCTTTATTCAAAATAGCAGTTTTAATAAACTTAGCCTGAACCGCCTTTTTCATTTTATATCCTTCTCAATAATCTTAATTTCTCTGCGATTCTCTGTTTGATGAGTTAATATCACAAATAAGCAATTAGGAGGGAGTATCGAATGAATTCGTTCAGACCATTCCACACAACAAATTCCGCCAGATTCAAAATATTCATCAAATCCCATGCTCAGAAACTCATTCACATCTTTCAATCGATATAAATCAAAGTGGTAAACAATTTGCTTTCCCTCATAAATGTGAAGATAAGAAAAAGTTGGACTTTGCACAATATTTGGATCAAGTTGAGATGCTCCTGCAACCAAACCTTTAATAAAAGTTGTTTTACCAGCAGCTAGATCACCAAAAAAACAGATGACAGAGTTGGTGGGCAATGTTAAACCAAAATTAAATCCAACCTCTTGTGTTTCTTCAGCAGAATTTGAATAATAGTGTATTAATGTAGACATAGAGCATCACAAATCAAATTAAGCAAACAATTCATTGCATTAATCTTCTGCTTCTACCCAACGCTCAACGTATGGCAGAAATTCATCAAACTCCGCTAATGCTTCCACAAATGATGCGATTTTATCTTCTACTAAATGTTTTTGAATAAAGGCCAAAAAGTGATCCTCAATTTTAAATTTATTTTGAATTTGTACTTCGACTAAAGACAATTTTTTCAAATAATTTCGTTTAAAGTCTTCGATCACAGCTTCTTTACTATTGAAGAGTTTTCCACTTAAAACCGAAGAGTAAACAACTTTCTTAATGGCATCTCTACGTGATTTGGTTTTATCGATATAACTTTTGATAACCTCTGGATCTTCTGAAACAAAGAAACGTTTGACTCTCAAACCGCCAATTCTTTCAGTATTTTCTGGACATTTAGATACCCAATCGTAAATAGCATCTTGAGGGTTTGGATGCGTGTTATCTCCAAATACTTTTCCTGTGAATGGACAAATGTAAACTTTCTTAGTTTCCTCATTAACACTTGCATGACCAAAACCAATTTTAATTTCTGTTTCATGCCAAAGTTTTCCTTCCCTTTCTAGACTTTTGATACAATCTTCCGCACTTTGATAGATAATTTTATCTTTAGGAAAAAGTACGGGTTGTAGTTGGAATTTGCTCTCAATAAAATGCAGATAGGTATTGATTAATTCAGCTGGGCGATTTTCATCGAGAAATTGTTCTAACATTTTTTTTTGTTCATCAGTTATAACAACTTTTGTCATGAAAACCTCTACCGGAAATTTAAGATTAAAATTATACTTTTGAGCGAACTATTCTTTTCTTTATTGGTTTTAAAAAAGCGGTTTTAAGCCTAATTTTAGACCAGTATGAATGAATTAAAAAAAAGATTTTTTGCGCTCATTGTATAAACTTGTGATTACTGCTAATTAGATTAGCTTGTAAAATATTATCATACAAGACAATTTTCATCTATCTCACAAGGAGAATTTGATGCAAAAAATTCGGAAAATTTAAACTTTGAATAGTTAAAACTCAAGGGGTTGATAACATCTGCAAACTTTAATCTTACTTGTATGTTACCACTTAGGATTAGCTTAAAACACTATTTTAACTGTCTGCACCAAATTGATAATTTAATGCTGATTTCTTTCATTTTTAAGGATTAGCACTCAAAATTTCGTTAGCTTCTGATTCTGCGAGCCGACTGATAATCAATTCTGACTCTAAATAAGAGATATGCATCACATCACCAGGTAAATACTGAGCATGCAAAATTGTTTTTGCTATTAATGGTGTCAATTCATTTTTAATCAATCTTTGCATAGGTCTTGCGCCCAGCGCGGGATGATATCCCTTTGTTTGAATATAGTCTACAACGAATTCATCAAAATAAACTTTAACTTTTTTTTGTTTTAAAATATTTTGCGCTAATTGATTTAACTTAATTTGGGCTATTTCTTTCATCATTTCTCGATCTAACCCTTGAAAAATGACTGGTTCAATTCGATTGTAAAATTCTGGAGTTAAAGCATTAATGAGATAAATCTCAATTGTATCAAGGGCTTTCTCATAAGAAAAAGGATGAATATTTAAGATCGCTTGGCTGGCAAGGTTCGTTGTAGCAATAAACACACAATTGCGACAATCAACCAATTCGCCGACACCACTCGTAAAATAACCTTCGTCAAATATATGTAGAAATAGAGCTCTTACTTTTGGATCAGCTTTTTCAATTTCATCTAGTAAAACAACAGCATGAGGGTTCGCTAAGATTGCATTAGAAAGAAGCCCTCCTTGTTCAGAATCTTTATAACCATTAGGAACCCCTATTAATCGATTAATTCCTACCTGAGATTCGTATTCTGACATATCAAAACGAAGTAATTTAGTTTCATCTTGAAAAAGCTGTCGTGCAAGCTCTTTAGCAAGCTCTGTTTTACCCACTCCCGTCGGACCTACATACAAAAACGAAGCAATAGGTTTATTTGGATCATTAATTCCTGCATAATAACATAATAATGCATTAACCGTATTTTTAACAGCTTGCGACTGTCCAATCACTTTTTCTCTTAAATTATTTTCTAGTTCTAATACGTTAAAAGGAGATAAAGGTTTAGGATTGACGTCTTTAGGTGTACTTAACCAAGGCCACCAAGCTTGTAAATGATCAATTTCTTGTAAAGATAAAGTTAGTTCTTTCTCTTCAGTTGTTATGGTTAAATTTTCTGCTTTAATTAAAGAGATAGCTAAAAAGCTAATTACTAAAAGAATCTTTTTCATTTTTAAATCCTTTTTAATATTCAATAACTAGTCTAAACAGTTTAATTATTTTATATCAATTAATAAAAATTTAGTAAAAATCAGATTTTGAAAGGATCTTAATCATTGGATTCTCGAACGTTATTTTGGATATTTGTAAGTGACTTGAGAAATAATTCTACAACAGGCATGATCAATAAATTTCTAACTTCATTTCCGAAATAACTTAAAATTATCTTAACAATTATGAATACTCTTTTATCAGTTTTAGCAAATCTTTTTCAACAAGCCACAGCTAATGCGTTTTCAGATCTTTCTGTTTTGGATCCCAATTTTCAACTTGAAATCACTCCAAGTACTCAAGAAAAATTCGGTCATTATCAATTTAATTCCGCGATGAAGCTCGCTAAGCTTCTCAAAAAAAATCCTAGACAAGTTGCAGAAGCTATTGTCAATCAATTAACCAGCTCTTTGCCTCCCCTATCAAAAATCGAAATTGCGGGGCCTGGTTTTATTAACATAACTTTTTCGACAGATTTTCTTTCTAAAAATCTCGATATTTTATTACGAGATGCTCATTTTGGAATTCCTTTTCCCAAAAAACCAGAAAAAATTATCATTGATTTTTCTTCTCCCAATGTTGCCAAAGAAATGCATGTGGGACATCTTCGCTCAACAGTTATTGGAGATAGCCTCGCACGTCTATTTGAATTTCTGGGTCATCATGTTATTCGCCTCAATCACTTAGGAGATTGGGGAACATCATTTGGAATGCTAATTGCCTATATGAAAGAAGAAGCTCCTAATGTTTTGTCCGGGGAACAAAAGACAGACTTGACTCATTTAGTGAGCTGGTATCGCTCTTCCAAAAAAAAATTTGATGAAGAACCTGAATTTAAACGTCGTGCACAACTTGAAGTAGTAGCATTGCAACAAGGTGAACAAAAAGCTCGGGGAGCTTGGCAAATGATTTGCGAAATCTCCCAAAAAGCCTACCAAGAAATCTATCAACTTTTAGATGTCAAAATCATAGATCGTGGTGAATCGTTTTACAATCCTTTTTTATCAAATATCGTCTCTGATTTAGAAAAAAAGGGATTAGTTAAAATTTCTGATGGGGCAAAATGTATTTTCTTAGAAGGGTTTCAAAACCGTGAAGGAGAAAATCTTCCATTGATGATTCAAAAATCTGATGGAGGCTATAATTATGACACAACGGACATGGCGGCCATTTATCACCGCATTTATCATGAAAAAGGAGATCGCTTAATTTACATCACCGACGCTGGGCAAGCTACCCATTTTCAAATGATTTTTAAAGCCGCCGAAAAGGCGAAGTACCTTGACACAACACAAATTCGAGTTGACCATGTCCCCTTTGGATTGGTTTTAGGAACAGATGGCAAGAAATTTAGAACTCGCTCTGGAGAAACTGAAAAATTAATTGATCTTCTTAGGACAGCTATTAATTGCGCAGATAAAATTTTAAGCGAAAAAAATCCAGAAATGGAAGAATCGGAGAGACGTCATCTAGCCAAATCACTTGGAATCGGAGCTATTAAATACGCAGATTTGTCTTGTAATCGCGTTGGAGATTATACATTTAGTTACGATAGAATGCTTCGTTTTGAAGGAAATACGGCAGCTTTCTTAATGTATGCTTATGTGCGGATTGCTGGTATCAAACGTCGACTCAAAGCAAACCTTCCTTCTGTTTTAGAAAACACGCATATAAACTTAGAACACTCGACGGAAATTGAATTAGGGCTCCATATACTACGTTTTCATGAAACACTAAATTTAATGGCTAATGATTTACTTCCTAATCGTTTAACAGATTATCTTTATACACTCGCCGAGAAATTCAATGCCTTTTTTAGAGATTGTCGCGTGGAAGGGACCCCTCAGCAAGACGCACGCCTACTTTTATGCGAAGCTACTGCCAAAGTTCTCAAACAAGGATTAACCATTCTTGGATTGACAACAGTTGATAAAATGTAGAATTGAATGACTAAAATAATAATTGAATAGGTGTTTTGTGAGCTTCTCCAGCAATCTCTCTTACATAGCGAGGTATTGCATATCCAGATAAGCGTTTGGATAGCTCTTGAATTAAAGCTGCCCCTTCTTTTTCTCCCAATTCAAAATGAGAAGCTCCTTTTACTCGATCTAATTGGTGAAGATAATAAGGAATAATTCCATGATCAGAAAGGAGCTCGCAAAGTTCTTCTAAAACCTCTATCCGGTCATTTACTCCTTTTAATAAAACTGATTGATTAAGTAGTACGCAACCTCTAAGGTGAAGAGCCTTCAAACGCTCAAAGATATCCTCATCTAATTCTAAAGGGTGGTTACAATGAATAACAAAAAATATCTGTTTAGGACAGTTTTCAATGATATTTAAAAATTCTTTATCTATTCTTTCTGGAATACCAATTGGAAAACGTGTATGGAAACGAATTCGCTTAAGATGAGAAATTCCATTTAACTCTTCGAATAATTTAGCCAAAATATCATTAGATAAAGAAAGAGGATCCCCGCCGCTTAAAATAACTTCATGAATGGACGAATCTTGCCGGATGAGGTCTAATTCTTTAAGAAAAGTCTTATCATGAGATTGATAGGAAAAATTTTGTCTAAAGCAATAACGACAATGCATAGCACAAGCACTTGTACAAACCAATAAAACACGTCCCCGATATTTGTGCAACAATTGAGCTGTGCGGCGACATTGTTCATCTCCCACAGGATCTTGAACAAAAAGATCATGATTTTCAAATTCACTTTTGAAAGGTAAAAATTGTTTTACTAGCGGATCTTCTAAACTCCCTTTTGCCATTTTTTGCGCGAGACGATAAGGAACATTAATTGCAAAGGGAGGTTTATCTAAAAGCTGTTTTCTTTGCTCAAAATTTAAAGCTAAAAAATCTGCTAAAATTTTTAAATTCGTGAAATTCTTTCTCTGGATAAGGCGCCAAGATTCTGGGGGATTCAAGTCAATAAAGCATTGGGATTTTGAAGCAATCAAGTTAAAAGTTGTTTTTACATTAATCATAGAATTGGTTAAAGAAATGTTTAAAGAAAAATATCAAAATAAAAAGGACTGCTACAAAATAGCATTTAACAATTCTAAAATAATGATTTTAAATTATCGTAAATTTATTAGATTTTTTTAACATCCGGTGTTTGAAAACAAACTATTCATTTATTTTAATTCACCTGCAATTCGGCAAATAAAGGAAGTTTGGAGGAGTTTTCAGTCATCTCTTTTACGTTTTTTTCTTCTTCAACCAAACTGACATTGGCACCAAGATCAGCTAATTTACCAATAAAGTTTTCATAACCACGTTGAATAAAAGGAAGTCCTGAAATTGTACTTGTATCGTTAGCAATTAAAGCTGCCATAATATAAGCAAAACCAGCTCTTAAATCTGGAATGCGAATTTCCTTTCCAACTAATGGTGTTGCCCCTTTAATAATCGCACTATGACTAAAACTTTGCGAAGCAAATCGACATGATTTACCTCCCAGACACTGCCTAAAAGGGGTAATATCAGCTCCCATTTCTTTTAAAGTATCTGTATAGCCAAAACGATTTTCATAAACTGTCTCATGAACTACAGATGTGCCAGAAGACTGCGTTAATAAAACGACAAAGGGTTGCTGCCAATCTGTCATAAAGCCTGGATGAACATCTGTTTCTAGATGTAAGCCTCCTTGTAAAGGCCCATCATAGAAAAACTCAATTCCATTGCTACGAACATCGAACCCTCCACCTACTTCTCGAAGCTTATTAAGGAAAGTAATCATATTCAAATGCTGAGCCCCTTCTACAAACACTTTTCCCTTTGAGCTAATCGCTGCCATACCCCAAGAAGCTGCTTCAATTCGATCTGGAATGACTGTATGTTCGACTTCATAAAAACGGCGAGTACCTTGAATTCGAATTGTTCTATCGACATCAATTGTAATAATGGCTCCGAGTTTTTGTAAAAAGAGAATCAATTCGACAATTTCAGGTTCAATTGCAGCATTTTTAATGACAGTTACACCCCGTGCAGTGATTCCGGCTAAAATCGTATTTTCTGTCGCCCCAACTGAAGGATAAGGCAATGTGATAAGCGTTCCTTTCAAACCATTATGAGCATGCGCGAAGTAGGCCCCTTCCCTTTTCATTCCTCGATATTCAATGACTGCTCCAAGCTGCTCTAATGCTTGAATGTGAAAATCCACTGGCCGTTGTCCAATAGGACATCCTCCAGCTGTAGGAACTATAATATCTTGGTCTGTTCTTCCTAATAAAGCCCCTATCATCAAAATAGGAATGCGATTAGATCCCGAAAATCTTTGTGGAATATAAGAAGTTTTAAGTTCTTTTGTAATGACTTCCATGATTCCCGCTGAGCGATCCCATCTCACTTCCATGCCAATTTCTTGGCAAAGTGAAACTGTTACTTCAACATCCCCAATATTGGGAACATTATAAAAAATGCATTTTTTATCAGATAAAAGAGAGGCGACCAGCAATTTGGTCATGGCATTTTTCGCTCCGGCAGCTTTGACTTGCCCTTTTAAGGGAATCCCACCTGTAATTTTTAACACATCCATCCCTATTACCTATCACTTTTTAATTGAGAACAAGCTTATATCATTTATTAGAAATAATGTCATTAATCCGAATAAAAAGGATAATAAATTATTATAAGTCAAGGTAGAAATTTTCACTTAACAAAAAATTTTCTTTTCCAAAAGATGTAAATTATTTAGCCATTTTTTTTTTATACATATTAAATAACATCTAAAACAAGCTTTCTTTTAAAAAATTGGTAAGGAATTGTTTCCTGCTCTTTAAAAATTTCTAAAGGTAAAAGAGAAGGTTGTAAATCTTGAAGGGAGGCAAATCTTAACCGAATCGTTTGATTGGGGAACCATTTTCTTTGTAAGCGTAAAGCGACTAAAGACATTGTTTGTCGAGCATTTATTTCCACAACTGGATAAAGGTGGATTTTAGCTCCCGACTGATAGAGGAAAGCATCAATCCCTACATTTCCAAAAAAGCCTTTTTTGAATAAATCATCTAAAACTCTCTGTACAAAGTGATAATGTTCCGAAAGTTCTTTAAAAAAGTTTTTAAAAAGTTTTTTTTCATCACCGGCTAAAGTTCCTAAATACATCCCTCTTTGATCGGTTTCAAAGACAGTTGAGCCTAATAATTCATGAGATCCATTTGAATGAATTACCCACTGAGAACTGAAGTCAAAAAAACGCTCAAGCCAAGGTTCTGCAATAATGACTCTGCCAGCTTTCCATTCCTTTTCACAAAAATTCAACGTAGCTGGTGTTAGAGTCGATTGTTTGATCAACAGATTTCCTTTTCCAGATAATCCAAAACATGATTTGAGCACTTTTTCACCCTTAACTTGCTCAAACCACTTTTCTAACTGAACAAAATTTTCTATCAAAGCAGCTTTTGAAAGAGTAGTGTATTTAAAGCTATAAGCTTTGCTATTAATTTCTCGTATCATCTCCCAATTAATTGGAAAATGATAATAAATTTCTCTTTCTTCTGCCCAAATTTGAGTTTGCTGAGAAGCGCCCCAAACTCGACCAACCTGTTTTTTAAATGCGCATTTATCTTGCCAATTAACTAATTTGGCTAAAGGTTGATTTTTTCTCCAACTTAAATTGCGTAAATAACATAAGAATTGATCCGATGGAAAAGTGGAAACAGCAATGACATCATCTGAACAAGCGTATAAAAGAGGAATAAATTGAAGCTGTTGACATAAAGGATATTGCTCCCAATTTTGAGATATCATTTGCCTAGGGTTAGCCAATTCAAACTCAAAATCAGTATTATTCAAATAAACAGGCATAAAATATTTCTTTTTTAACTTATCATTACTTTAATTTATGGTAGCATGATAAAAGAATGTTTAAATTTTTCTCTTTCACTTTAAAGAATCCCTGTGAGAAAATTCCGTTTAATTCAAAAAATTCTATGAAATTAAAACCCTTAGCTATGTAAATTTCTGGTTATCTAAAGGAGATTTTATGACTGTGCGTACTGGTATTGGGCAAGATAGCCATCGTTTTTTATCTCAAGACTCATCTAAATTGTGCATTATTGGAGGAATTATTTTTGATGATGCTCCAGGTTTTAATGCTAATTCTGATGGAGATGTCGTATTTCATGCGATTTGTAATGCCATTACATCCTTAACAGGAATTCTTATTCTAGGAAATATCGCTGATGATTTATGTTTGAAAGATGGGATTACTGATAGTGAAATCTATTTAATCAAAGCGATGAAAACTCTAGAAAGGCAAAAAGTTACTCATGTTGCGATTACTATAGAAGGAAAAAAACCCAAATTTAAGCATCGTCTTCTTGAAATGCGCCAAAATATTGCTCGTGTCATGAACCTTGATATTACTCAGGTAGGAGTGACAGCGACTTCAGGTGAAGGATTAACCGATTTTGGATGCGGAGATGGGGTTCAAGCATTTGCTATTGTCACAACGACTGAATAATTAAAAAAATTAATTATTTTTTGTAACTACTAAATTTCAAACAAAATTGAAATGTTTTACAAATAAAAATGCAAACTTCCTCATCAACAATTCAAATTTTTTTTACTAAAAAAATATTGGCGTTACAAATTGATCAACAAGGAAAATCTGGTAATTCTAAATAGGTAGTGATTTCAAATTGCTATTGTTGTCAGATAAACATCTGAACAACTCAATAAAATTTTTTATTTTTTTTAAAAAAGGTAATGTTTTTTTGAAATGATTTTATTTCGGAGATTCTCAATGAACTGCTTCCGACATGCAAAACATTCCTATTTTTGTTTTCCGGGGCGAATCACGCATCATTTTTAGGAATGGTAGGTGGAATGGCAATTAGAGCAAGAGATGTCTATCGAATGCTCCGATATTTAAAAAAATACCATGAAGCAGTCTAAAATAAAATCTTGAATCACTACTTTAAAATAGTCCTGATCAAAACGTTAATACACATCTCTTAAATATTTTTTTTGTTGCCGTAGGCGTTTCACATATTCACGAGCTTCTTGAAAATCTTTTTTACCAAATTCTTGAATAATTGCAAGGAGAGTTATCTCAACATCCTTTGCCATTCTCTCTGCATCACCACAAACAAAAAGATAAGCCCCTTCTTCAAGCCATTTAAATAACTCTTCCCCATGTTCAAACATCTTATGTTGAACATAAACTTTTTCTTCCTGATCTCTCGAAAAAACGGCATCTAATCGTAAATGTCCATGTTGTTCAAATAATCGCCAATCTTCTTCGTACAAGAAATCTGAAGAGCGATTCCTCTCACCAAAAAACAGCCAGTGTTTTCCTTTGGTTTGGTGGTGCAGTACCCGTTCTTGTAAAAATGCTCGGAAAGGAGCAACACCTGTTCCAGGTCCGATCATGACAAGAGGAGCGTGTAAATCTTCAGGTAATCTAAAACTGTGAGAAGGCTGAATAAAAACCGGAACCTCAGGATTATGCAATTTCGCTAATTCACATAGATAATGAGTACAAACTCCCCTTCTTTTATGGCCATTTGTTTCATATTCTAAATGAGCAATTGTTAAGTGCACCTCTTCTCCCACATATTTCTGAGAAGAAGAAATAGAGTAAAAACGGGGTAAAAGAGGCATTAGCAAATCAGCAAGTTTTTGAGGAGTGAAATGCACTTCAACATGAAATAATAATAAATCCCAAACCTCATGTAAAGCCAAGTATGCTTTCAATGCTACTCGATTATTTTCATCTAAAAGCAGTTCTAATTGGTGTTTTTTGTCTAAATTTGTTTGCCGATTATATAACTCTTTTAAAAGTTTCTGACTTACGTCCGTGATATTTCCTTGTTTAGAAAAGAAATCTCTTAAAGAAATTGTTTCACCAGTTTGTTTTGATTGAATATATTCTTCACCACTGGCTCTTGCTGCAATCAATGTTTTATTAATAAGCTCTGGATCATGTCTGGGATAAACTCCAATACTATCCCCTGCTTCATAAGTCAACTGAGATCCTCGCAAATCAAGAACAAGATGTTGCGTATTTTTTTGAGATCCAGATTTTGATAGTTGGTATCGATTTCTAACCGTAGCTAAAAAAGGATTTTGTTTATTATATGTAGAATAATTCATAAAATCCTTTATTTTCTAAGAGTTTTCCAATCTTCGGCTGAAGAGGCGGGCTCACTTCTTCCACCTAAATACTTCACCAGAAAATCTTCTGCCGCAGCTGCAAATTTCAATCGATTTTCCGGCCTTGCGAAACCATGGCCTTCATCAGGAAATAATAAATATTCGACAGGTAAATTTTTCTCTCGCATCGCTTTAACAATTTGATCACTCTCTGACTGCTTTACCCGAGGATCATTGGCACCTTGCGCGATTAAGAGAGGTTTTTTAATTTGGTCAACTTTAAAAAGAGGGGAACATGCTTTTAAAAATTCGGCGTCTGTATCTAAATTCCCTAAACGAAGCTCCATTTTTGCTTTTAAAGGAGCCCAATAGGGAGGGAGTGTTTGCAAAAGAGTTACGAGGTTAGAAGGGCCGACAATATCAACCCCACAACAAAATTCATCAGGAGTAAATGTCAGCCCTACCAGTGTGGCATACCCACCATAACTACCTCCATAAATAGCTACTTTATGAGGATCAACATATCCTTGGTCAATCATCCATTGCTTTGCATCCAGTAGATCAGTGTGCATTTTTTTAGACCACTCTCGATTTCCCGCATTCAAATAATGTTTGCCGTATCCACTTGAGCCTCTGTAATTCAATTGCACGACAGCATAACCGCGATTAGCTAACCACTGAACAGTTGGATTTAATCCCCAAGAATCCCTTGCCCAAGGACCTCCATGAACAAGTAAAATCATTGGCAAGTTTCTAGGTTCTTTTCCAGACGGTAAAGTCAGGTAACCGTAAAGCTTCATTCCATCTCTTGCCGATAAGGAGATAGGTGACATGGCACTTAGAGTGAAATTCTCCAAGGAACTTTGAGCACTAAAAAGAAAGGTTAAAAATTTAGACTGTCTTTCATATAGATAATAACGAACAGGGCGCTGATCAGACAAAGAAGCAACAATCCACTTTTGATTGGCTAGATCTGAGTTAATGATCTTAAAAGGAGTATTTAATTTCGTTGATAATAAAGAAAAATCAATTTTGACGGCATTGTCTAAAGCTTTCCATTCAAACTTTTCCTTATCAAATCCTACTGCTTCAAGAGCATAAGTTGTTGGATGCGTCATCAAAGTGGATAAATCGTATACGGGATCATCCACAATTAAATTTTGTTTTCCTGTCGTCAGATCAACTAATAAAAGACCTGCCGTATTTCCCTGCAAACTAGAGATTAAATAAATTGATTGATTATCAGCTGTAAAACCGTAAACTTCCCCGTTAATTTCACTAGCATCAAGTTTCAAAAAGTCTTTCCAAGATTGATCTTTGCCCTCTCTTGTTCTAATTAGCATTGACCCATCATCATTATAAGATTGAGCAATCCGAATACAAAGATTGTGATCTGCCACCCATCTAATGACATTTGCCTGATTTTCCGTATCAAGCTGTAAATTTCTCGTTTGCAAATCGAGACGATATACGTCAAAGAGTTGAGGATTGCGCAGGTTCAATTGCACTAACAAATCTTGAGGGAATTTAGGATCGTATTGCACAATTTCAGCTTTCACGCCTTCGTATGGAGTCAAATCTCTTGTAAGATTAGATTGAATATGCGTTTGATAAAGATGCCAATTTTCATCCCCATCTTTATCTTGCTCGTACAAAATATGGTCCCCGTCAAATTGCCATAAAAATGAGCGGATTCCTCTTTTTTTATCTGCCGTAACTTGTCTGTCTTTTTCTGCTGTTTTTAAATTTTTTAACCAAACATTTAAAACGTTTTGGGCATCAGGCGCTAGATAAGCCAAATATTGACCATTTGGAGATAATCGAGGATTTGTTTTCTCAGGATTTCCAAATAGAAGATGTCTTGGAATTAAAGTGGTCGACTCCTGAGATGAAATTGTTGCATTTGTCATGCTCCAACCAAACAAACCCACTAAAATAATTAATTTCCAAACTCTCATAAAAAACCTACTTTTTTGCATCAGAGAAATATTTTACTGCCTTGCTTGATTATACTCAACTAATTGACAAGCAAGAAAAATAGTACGAAATTTAATATCTCAAAAAAAATTTATTCTTAGCAAGGCTCCTATAAAATATAAATGTTTTAAGATTAAAAGTTTATATTTATTTACAATAATTATTCGCAAAAGTAACGTTTTAAGTGTACTTGCGCATAAAAACAAATTCCTTGTTTACTTTCCTAAAAACAGGTAATTGTTTATAACAATCTTTTTTTATTTCACTCATCAACTAACAAGTAAGACAAATTATTTTATCACGTACTTGTAAAAAGGTTTGGTATTTATGCGCGACTCTATTTTTTACTCTGCTCTTAAAGCACTATTCGTCGCTTTTTGCGCTATTATTGGGATTTGTTTGGGCTTTTTGGCTATAGGAATACTGATAGGATTGTCTGGAACCTCAAAAGATAGCCAAATTAGCTTTGTGAATACAGAAGAAATTTTACCTAATGCTAAAGGTAAACGAGAAGTTGTGGCAAGTGATGCACCCGTCATTTTACAATTGAATATTGATGGAATCATTGGAACAGAAAATTTAAATACACAGACGGTAAGACAACAGCTAATCGAATCCCGGGAAGGAGCTTATAAAAATAATCGCGTCAAAGCCCTTCTTCTTTATATTAATACGCCCGGTGGAACTGTTGCTGATGCAGATGGAATTTTCCAACTGCTCGCTGATTACAAAAAAAAATATCAAGTCCCTGTTTATGCTTACATTGATGGTTTATGTGCTTCAGGAGGTATGTATATTGCTCTTGCAGCCGACAAAATTTATGCTAGTGACATTAGTTTGATTGGAAGTGTGGGCGTTATTGCCCCTACATTTATGAATGTCACAAAATTATTGGACAAATTGGGGGTTGAAACACTTACCATTTCTGCGGGTAAAGATAAAGACGCGATGAATCCACTTCGCCCTTGGAAACCAGGGGAAGAAGACAACTATAGACAAATTATTGATTATTACTATACTCATTTTGTTGATCTTGTCTCTTCTCATCGCCCTGCTCTTTCTAAAGAAAAACTCGTAAAAGATTATGGAGCTCATGTTTTTCCTGCTCCAAATGCTGTAGAAAAAGGGTATATTGACGTAAGCGGAGCTACAATCAGCGAAACCCTCAAAGAACTATTAATAACAATTGGTATTGATAATGACCATTATCAAGTGATTAGACTTGAAAATAAAGGATGGTGGAAAGGATTGTTTTCTTCTCAGTCCTCTTTGCTGAATGGGACAATTAAACATGAAGCTTCTGTATCTCCTGTCATCAACCTTTTGTTGCAAAATCAATACCTTTACCTTTATTATCCTCAATAAATTTAAGGCACTAATGATTTATCATGGATAAACTCTATATTCTAGATGCCTCTGGCTACATTTATCGTTCTTATTTCGCGATTCGACAAATGACCAATGCCAGAGGTGAATCTACCAATGCTCTTTTTGGTTTCGTCCGTTCAGTTTTAAAATTAATTAAAGATTTTAATCCAACTCATCTTGTAGCTGTTTTTGATGGACCTAACAACTCCCAAAAAAGAACAGAACTCTATCCTGCCTACAAGGCTCATCGAAAAGAGATGCCTAAAGATTTGCTTTACCAAATTTTATGGTCGCAAAGATTTTGTCAACTGATGGGGATTCCAGAATTAATGGTTCCAGGTGTTGAAGCTGATGATACAATGGGCAGCATTGCCAAATGGGCTGCAACCCTCAACACCACAGCGTATATATGTACTAGCGATAAAGATATGTGCCAACTTGTCAGCAACCAAATTTTGATTTTGAACACTTTTAAGGATAATTTAATTATTGATGCTAATGGTGTGAAAGAACAGTTTGGTGTGATGCCTGCACAAATAATTGACTACTTAGCAATAATAGGAGATGCATCCGACAACATTCCAGGCCTTACGGGCTTTGGACCTAAAACTGCTGCCGACTTACTAGAAAAATTTGGTTCATTAGATTATATTTTAGAACATCCTTTGGAAGTTTCAGGCAAAAAAAAACAAGACACGCTAATATCTGAAAAAGAAAAAGTTTTGTTAAGTAAAAAACTTGTTATTGTCGATACAACTGTTTCCTTTCCCAACCAAGAAGATTTTTTTAAATTAACATCCCCTGCTTATCAAAGCTTAAAAGAATTTTACGCGGAAATGAATTTCTCTTCTTTAATTCGAGAGTTGGAAGCTGTAAAAAGTGGGATTAGTTTTTCAGACCTAGAGAGTCAAAATGAGGTAGTTTATCAGCTTGTTAATGATGAAGAAACCTTAGCTAACCTTATTTCCTATCTATCGCAGCAAAAAGAAATTTGTCTAGATACTGAAACAACGGATCTTCGTCCTCTAGAAGCCCAACTTGTCGGAATTGGTTTAGGTGTAGAACCAAAGAAAGCTTGGTACATTCCCTTGAACGGGCAATTAAATGGTGATTTCGTTTTAAGTCAACTTAAACCACTACTTGAAAATCCTTCAATTGGTTTTTATGGACACAATTTTAAATACGATTATCATGTTTTAAGAAATCACAATATTTCTGTTGCAAATATAAGTTTTGATACGATTTTAGCCTCTTATCTTCTTAATTCTCATAAAAGACAACATTCATTAGATCATTTGGCTCTAGAATTATTTGATAAGGTTAAAATCGCTATACAAGAATTAATCGGGAAAGGAAAAAACCAGCTTAACATGAAGAATGTGGCTTTAGATAAAATATGCCATTATTGTTGTGAAGATGTAGATTATACCGTTAGACTTAAAAACATTTTGTTATCTCAACTAGAGGAGCGAAAATTAACTTCTCTTTTATTTGATTTAGAACTTCCTTTATTGTCCGTTCTTGCACAAATGGAAAGAAATGGGATTTTTATTGATACGGCTTATCTAAAACATTTATCCCAGTTTATTGGGCAAGAAATTCATTGCTTAGAACAAAATATTTATGCGTTAGCAGGAGAAATTTTTAACCTCAACTCTCCCAAACAACTCAGTCAAATTTTATTTCATAAACTTGGAATCAAACCCCCTAAAAAAATTGCCACAGGTCACTCAACAAATGCGGAAGTTCTAGAAATTCTCAAACATGCTTATCCCATTGCCGAAAAACTCCTCGAATATCGGACTTTAGAAAAACTTCGCTCAACTTATGTTAACTCATTACCCCTTCAAGTTAACGCTAAAACTGGACGTATTCACTGTAATTTTAATCAGTCTATGGCGGCAACAGGTCGACTGTCTTGCCAAGATCCAAATTTACAAAATATTCCTGTCCGCACTGAAGTCGGTCGTCAAATTAGAGAGGCATTTCGACCTGAAAAAGAAGGGTGGAGCTATTTGTCAGCAGACTATTCTCAAATTGAACTTCGTTTGCTTGCTCACTTAAGCGAAGATCCTGTGCTAATTAAAGCTTTCTTATCCAATGAAGATATTCACAAATATACCGCTTCTTTAATTTTTGATGTTCCTCTTCAACAAGTTTCCTCTGAACAACGTTATCAAGCTAAAGCAGTTAATTTTGGTTTGATTTATGGACAACAAGCGTTTGGCTTAGCTCATGAACTAGGAATTGATACAAAAACTGCTGCTGCTTTTATTCAACGTTATTTTGAGCGTTATGGAAAGGTCAAAGAATTTTTAGAAGCTTGCAAACAATCAGCAAGAGAGACTGGCAAGGCTGTAACAATGTATGGGAGGGAAAGACTGCTTCCAGAAATTAGAAGTCAAAATGCCATGATTCGAGCAACAGCAGATCGATTTGCAGTAAATACTCCTATCCAAGGGACGCAAGCTGATTTGATTAAAATGGCCATGCTAAAAATCAATAACCTTCTTATACAAGAAAAGAAAAAAGGATTTATGATTTTACAAATTCATGATGAACTTATTTTTGAGGTTCCCAACCAAGAGTTAGAATCCATTTCTCATTTAGTTAAGAATACCATGGAAAATATTATAAATCTAAAGGTACCGTTGATTGTTAATATCCATATTGGCAAAAATTGGAAAGAATGTTAAAATTAAGAAAAGTAGCCATAACAGGCGGTCTTTCATGTGGTAAATCTTCAGTTTGCCGTATCTTAAAAGAACTTGGGGCTTACGCTGTAAGCGCTGACGAAATTGTCCATCACTTATTGTCATCCGATGTAAACGTTAGCCAAAAGGTTGTTGATTTATTAGGAAAATCTATTCTAAAAAACAATCAAATCCATCGTTCTTTATTAGCAGAGCGAGTTTTTCAAAATTATCGACTTTTAACCGGTTTAGAAAAAATTCTGCATCCGGCTGTGTATGGCGAAATAGAACAACAATATCAAAAACAACAGGATAGCAAAAATCAGTTTCCTTTCTTCATTGCGGAAGTTCCCCTCTTATATGAAAGTGACGGTGCAAAATTTTTTGACACTATTATTTCGGTTGTTGCTGATCCAGAAATCAGCCTTCAGAGATTCAAAACACATACTCATAAGAGTGAAAAAGAGTTTCAAAGCAGAATGGCAAGGCAGATATCGCCATTAGAAAAAGCTATTCGAGCCGACTATGTCGTCTTAAATAATGGAACTTTATCAGAACTTCAACAATCCCTGAGAGAATTATACCAAGAATTAAAAATATATATTTAACTATTAACCATTTACATTGGAGTCTTATTTTTAATGGACCCAGAGAACAAAGAGAACACTTCAGTTGATACCTCGTTGACATGTGAGGACAATTCAGTTGATAAGCAAAACTCTGAACAATATCATCAACAAATTGTTCAGGAAAGATCTCAACAACCTGAGATAATTACTAAAATTGCCGATATCCAACGGATGAATATTGATCAGCTCAATCAATATGGCAAAAAAATTGGCCTTAAACACCTTGGCTCTTTAACTAAGTCTCAGATGGTATTTGAAATTGTCAAAGCAATCTCTGAAAATCCAAATGAAGTTCTATATGGAGAAGGTGTTTTAGAAATTCTTCCAGATGGTTTCGGTTTCCTTCGTTCTCCTAACTATAATTATCTCCCTTCGGCTGAAGACATTTATGTTTCTCCTGCACAAATTCGGCGATTTGATTTAAAAAAGGGTGATACTCTTTGTGGAACAATTCGACCACCAAAGGATAAAGAGAAATATTTTGCATTACTCAAAGTCGATAAAATCAATGGTCGACCACCAGAAAAAGCAAAAGAGAGAATCTTATTTGAAAATTTGACCCCGCTTTATCCTAATGAACGAATGGTGATGGAAACATCCAAGGAAAAGTTATCCACACGAGTATTAGACCTAGCCGCTCCTGTTGGTAAAGGTCAGAGAGGTTTAATCGTTGCTCCACCAAGATCAGGTAAAACCATTCTTTTACAAAATATTGCCAACGCGATCGCTTGTAACAATCCTGAAATTGTACTAATCGTTTTGCTTATCGATGAACGCCCCGAAGAAGTAACAGACATGCAACGTATTGTGCGCGGCGAAGTCATTTCTTCCACTTTTGATGAACCTCCTGAAAGACACGTTCAAGTTGCCGAAATGGCGATTGAAAAAGCCCGTCGCTTGGTGGAACATGGAAATGATGTTGTCATTCTTTTAGACTCGATTACTCGTTTAGCGCGCGCTTATAATACTATCCAACCACATTCTGGTAAAATCTTAACAGGTGGTATTGATGCAAATGCTTTACATAAACCTAAACGTTTCTTTGGAGCTGCTCGTAATATTGAGCAAGGCGGTTCTCTAACAATCATTGCAACGGCTTTGATCGACACAGGTTCGCGCATGGATGAAGTCATTTTTGAAGAATTCAAAGGAACTGGTAATATGGAATTAGTGCTCGATCGTCGCTTGGCTGATCGTCGCATTTATCCAGCTATTGATTTGATTAAGAGTGGAACTCGTAAAGAAGAGTTACTTTATCATCCTAATGAATTAGAAAAAATTTATCTTCTTCGTCAAGCTGTTGCCGACTTAGCTCCGGGAGATGCAATGAATCTTTTATTAGGGCGCTTGAAAAAGACAGGTAGCAATGTGGAATTTCTTCTCTCCATGAAAGATTAATCTCTCAAAGGGTCTGAACTTTAACTTCAGGCCCTTTTCATAAAATTTCTCTCCACAAATAACGATTGTTTACATTCGATTTTGAAACAAAATTAATCGATGACATTGACGACAAAAACCTGTCTTATTATGCTTTCCCATATCTCTTAACAGAAAATGGAGTGAAGTATGAGTAAAAAAGAACAGCATAACCAATCGCCTTTTTTTCGTCCCTTTTTAATTATCTTATTAATCGCTGCATCTGCTGGTGGTTGGTGGGCTTGGGAAAACAGTACATTAGTAGCAGACTGGAAAGATCGCCTTTTGCATTACGTGGATAATCAAGATATCTCAACCCTTGAATCCAAGTATTCTCCCGAACAAATTATTAATACTCATCGACAAGAACTAGTCGATAGTGATCGTAAAACACTTCAAGAACCCATTCAAAAATATTACCCCTATCTACTTTTAGATGTGAAATACACAGAAGATCAAAGGCCTCGAGAAGGAGTTGTTCTTTGGGGATTAACTAATGGAGAAATTGTTCTTAATAGTGATACATGGGAAACGACACATGGGTTTAAAGATTGCTTAGATTGTGGAGCTTCTAAAAATGATTTTAAAATTATCCAAGCTCTAGCTCGACGTCAAGGAGCTTTAACCATAGATGAACTTCAAAAAGAATTAAAAATTGAAAAAGAAATTTTTGAACCTTGGATTGAGAGTGCTAAACAAAAACATCTTATTATCCAAAAAGGACAAATTTTACAGCTTCATTTTGAAAATCCACGTTTTTTAATCCTTCCTCAAACCAGGCTAAAACAGCAAATTGTTTCAAAACCTGTTACTAATGATCAAAAAGCTAGCAAAACTTATACACGCAATCAAATCGTCAATTTAGCTCAAGTGGCTTTTGGAAACGATTTCAAAATTAGAAATGAAAAAGAAATTTTCTTACCTGTTTACCGTTTTGAGGTCCTTAATCCAGACGGTTCAATTTCAGCATCAGAATGGAATGCTTTGACTGGCCAACCTTTTCAACCTGCTTCATTTAGTCAGCGAGTGCAATAGCTAAATGGAAACTCAGCAAATTTTTATGAGTCAAACCTTTTCAAGGTTTGACTCATCATAAACGATCTTCGTTAAAATTTAATTCTAAGAAATAAAAAATAGTTTTTTAAAAAAAATATTTCAAAACAAATTTTACCATTTTTTGAATTAGCAAAGATTAATATTTCGTATTGTGCTTTTACCAAGCAAGAACTAAAATCTGACTAATACTCGATTTCTTTTTTCTGAGAAAGGCGTTGTGTCATTTTTTCAATTAACTCTTGTAAACCTTCGCCATAAACAGCTGAAATTTTAAAAAGCATATCAGATGAAATAGAGAAGTTTTTTTCAAATTCTTGAATATGAGAAGGCGAATCTTCTGTATCTATTTTATTTAATACCACTAGATAGGGCCTTTCTAATAATTCAGGATTATAAGCTCCAATTTCTTCACGGAGAATTCGAAAATCATGAGAAGGGGTTCTTCCATCAATGCCTGATGCATCTAAAATAAAAATAAGAAGTTTAGTCCTTTCAATATGCCTTAGAAACTCTAATCCCAAACCTCGATTATGGCTAGCTCCTTCAATAATTCCTGGAATATCAGCAATATAAATGCGTTTATAATTATCTAATTCAATAAATCCCAAGTTAGGTTGTAGTGTAGTAAAAGGATAGGCTGCTACTTTCACTCTCAATCCTGCTAATGAGGAAATCAAAGTTGATTTACCTGCATTTGGAAAACCAACCAATCCTACATCTGCAATTAGCTTTAGCTCCAGCTCTATGTGATGAATTTCACCAAGTGTTCCCTCTGTACAAATATTAGGAGCTTGATGAGTAGGGGTCTTAAAGCTGTCATTTCCTCTTCCTCCTCTCCCACCTTTGCAGAGCACAAATTTTTCTTTATCTTCTACAAAGTCATGTATGACTTTACCTGATTTGGCATCTTTGAGGAGGGTACCACAAGGAACTTTCAAAATTAAATCTGCTCCATTTTTTCCCTGGCGGCAATTTCCTCCTCCATCTCCTCCACTCTGAGCTTTTAATATGCGACGATGGCGAAACCAATCCAAAGATGAAATTTGGGTATCTGCTTCTAAAATAACAGAACCTCCTCGCCCCCCATTTCCTCCAGCCGGACCACCTTTAGGAATATATTTTTCTCTACGCCATGCCACAACACCATTTCCGCCTTTGCCAGCTATCAATTCAATGATTACACGATCAACAAACATGATCCCTCTAGGAGTAACAATAAGTAATTAATATAAATTTGACAGATAAAGAAGAAAAAACAAAGAAAGTTTGAAACCTAGTTAAGCTAGGTTTCAAATCAAAAGAATCGAGAGGAGATTATGCACCAGTTTCGATTGAAATATAAGTTTTGTTAGACTTACGAAAGGCTACAACTCCATCTGCTAGGGCAAAAAGAGTATCATCTGTTCCACGGCCAACATTTTTAGCAGGATGCCATTTTGTACCGCGTTGTCTAACAAGAATGCTTCCAGCTCTAACAACTTCGCCTGAACCAACTTTGATTCCCAAACGTTTTGAATGAGAATCTCTTCCGTTACGGGTTGACCCTTGACCTTTCTTATGAGCCATGATTTCCTTCCTTTCCTTTACGCTTGCTTCCAATACCAGTTATTTTAACACGTGTATAGTGCTGGCGATGACCCCACTTACGACACTGATTATGACTAGGCTTGTATTTTAAGCTTGTCACTTTTTCCCCTTTAACTGTTCCTACCACTTCGCCGTAAACAAGAAAATTTGGAATACCCGGTTTGCCAATCTGTGTCTTCGCACCGTCAAAAGCGAATAAGACTTCTCCAAACTCAACTTGAGCGCCTGGGTCGGTATTGAGCAGTTCTACATCAATGATGTCTCCTTCTTGGACACGATACTGCTTTCCACCTGTTTTAATAATGGCGTACATTGTGAACCCCTTAACAATAAATAATCAGTCTTCTGATGTTTAAAAAATCAATAGAAAACGAAGTTTACCCTAATTATCGTTTGAAATCAATCAGAAAAAAACTTTCATCTAATTTCAACACGTTTATTATTTTTCTCTTAGCCGATCATAATATTTTAAATATTTGTCACTTACATTGCACTAGATTGCTAACGAAAAAACTAAGCTTCCGATTCCAAGTTAGTTAAAAAAACATTTCCTTATCTCAATTTAACGGAATTTGCATTTTTAACAGTCAGACTCAAATTTTCTTATTTTTCATTCATTATGGCAGCCATAATATAAGTATAAAAGTCGAGAGTTGACTAATGAGTGAAATAAAGAAGAATGGCCAGAACTGGAATCGAACCAGCGACACAAGGATTTTCAGTCCTCTGCTCTACCGACTGAGCTATCTGGCCAAACTTAAAGAAAGTACTTTATTGAATGGTTGTTTTTTGTGCAACGTTTTTATATAAGTTTCTTTTCTTACCTTTTATCAAGCCTCCTGAATCTGTATCAGGAGGCTTGACACCTCTATTTTTTCTTTTCAATAGAATAGAGAACAATCATATCTTTGATTACGTTGACAGCTTCTTGCATTTGCAAATCGTCAACCCCAAAATTCTTAGCTTTTTTCCCAGTTGATAACCATTCCGACTCTTCATCTTGCTCTTCATTTTCTAGATCAAGCGCTTTTCCTTTTAGAAATAATTGATAGTTTTTATTATGCGCTAGTCGATATTCGCTATTTTTTCGGAGTGTGGGAATTAAATCTTTCCATTGATCAGTACGTTTCTGAATGGTTGGAACATAATATTTCAAATACCACGATTTAACATCCGGAGCGATGTCAGATAAGTTGTCTTCATAAGCATCAGAAATGAAGTCGGAAGTGAGAGAGCTAGAATCTACTTCCCCAATATTTTTAAGACTCCAAGGTCCAGGAGCTATGACATCGGCTTTTACCCCATTTTTTTGAGGAGTCTTTCCAGAAACTGTATAATATTTTCCAACTGTTACTTTAAAATAAGACGTACTTTGATCATCGGTTACGGTTTGGGTTTGAATGGTCCCTTTCCCATAGGTATGCTCATCCCCAACTACAATGGCGACACCATAATCTTGTAATGCTTGAGCCACAATTTCTGCAGCAGAAGCCGTAGCTTTAGAAATCAAAACAACGAGAGGTCCATCGTAAGCTATTTTTCCATCCACATCGCGATAAAAGCGCTCTTCACCAGTGGAGTACTTAGAAATAACAATGACCCCGTTAGTAATAAAAAGGCCTGCTACTTTAACAGCTTGCGAAAGAAATCCGCCACTATTTTCTCGAAGATCTAAAATCAACCCTCTTAAATTACCTTTTTTTTCTAATTCTACAATCGCGTCTCGAACATCTTTTTCACTGGAAATTCCATTTCCTTGATAAAAAGAATGAAGGGTAATTTTGCCAATAATTCCATTGCCAAAAGTCTCTTCGCTAACATCAACTCGATTATTGTTTAAAACAATTTCTTCTTTTTGAAGTTCTACTTTAAAAATTTTATCTTCTATCTTATCTTTTTCTTTTCGTTTGAAAGACAGCTCTACTTGTGCTTGTTTAGATTCATGCAACATTTCCATGACTTTATCAAAAGAAAGTTTTTCTGTTGAAATTCCATCTACTCCTAGCAAAATATCTCCTGCCTGGATAACTTCACTTTTTGCGGCTGGCCCACCCTCTAACATTCGAGATACAATAATTTTATCTCCTTGATCGCGTAAAATCAGTCCAATTCCTTGAAATTCTTTTTGCAATCGAACTTTCATGTCATAAGCTTCGTGAGTTTGATAAAAAGTCGTGTGAGAATCTAAACTATTCGCAAGGGCTTTTAAAATATGAATCGTCAATAAATTATCTTGTTGTGCGTAAGATAAAGGTTTTCCCTGATCATCTTGATAAAGATATTGATTTTCGAATTCTGTTAAATGATTTTCATAAGTTTTCAAAACAAATTCTTTTTTAGAACTTGTAGAAAGCTCTCCATGACGACTTTTATATAGGCTAATAAAATTTTCTAAATTTTTTAGCAGCCGTTTTTTTAATTCTTTTTCATCCTTAGCAAATAATCTTTCTTCAATTTTTTGAATCGAGGGCCTTGTTGTTTGAAACAAGGCTTCTTTATCTTTAATTTCTATTTCATGACGAAGTTTTTTTGAACGCTCAATAGCATTTTGAAAAACTTTGTTTATTTGCTCAAAAAATTCAAAATCGTTTTGTTTATATTGTTCCACTAATTCATCAAGTTGCTTTTGAGATAAATGCGCATAAGGAGCTATTTCGCTCTCTAGTAGGTAAATACGTTCAGGATCGAATTGATTAATAAAAATCGCTATAGAGCTATTCAAAATTTTACTCGTCATGGTTCGCTTATCGACATGCTGGCTTAAAATCTGGCTCATGATTCGATCGATATCACTAGATTTTAATAAATCTTGCTCTCGAGCTTCTATAGAAACTAAGATAGTCATCAAAGTTACAAACCATAGCTTCAACCAATTTTTATTCATAAATAACGCTCCTTAAAACAGCTATTTTTACCAAAAGGGAATGATCATTGATTTTTAAATCTTATCCATTCTCAATTCAAAATTTCCAGTATATTCAAATGTGATGGATTTAAGAGATCGGCAAAAACTTTAGGTATCTTTAAATTAGCCAAAATATCTACCAAAAGCGAGTTATGCAAGAAGTCTATTAAAACAACAATCGTTTTTTTTGGAGTATTTATTAAAGTTAATTTTTATATACAAATAAATAAAAAAATTGACACTTTAAAATTTAAAATAGAATTTTATAAATTATAAACAATGAAAAATATAGAGAAAATCAATTTTATAATAATAATTTAACTGATAATTTTCTTACTATAATTCATTGAAAAATATCGTAACATTTAGCTGCTGGACAAACTAAAAATCCTAACTTTTTTTCACTCTAATAAATTAAATAAAATATTAGAAAATATATTACTATTAATGAAAATAATACCATTTTATGTAATGATTTAAGAAACAAAATAAGCTTGGATTTACTGCCATTACCTTTCACCTGAATTTCTTTTAGATGCTATAGCCCCTATTCTTTAAACAAAACATATTCAATCAAAATTTAATCATCTTTCTTCATAAAATTTCCCTTAAAGAACCGCTTAATCTATAATATTAAAATTCCTGTCGCTTTGAAATTCTCACATTAGTTATCAAAAATTCAGGCTAATATTCCTAACTATACCTAATTTTATTGAAGAAATAGCTATTCAAAAACAAATTATCAAAGAATTGGAATTAATACCTGAAACAATCAGTCTAATTTATTACATATGCGAGATTTTAATAAAGTCGCGGAAGAATTTAGCATTATATTTGTAGCATTTGGGGAGATTTTTATTGGATTCGTGTGTCAAAAACCTTTTATTAATTGGAATGATGATAGCGATTTGTTATTCCTTTTAGAAGAAAAAAATAGCCTATAAAATACTTAATTCGAATTTTATGTAATCAAACCCGAAATAAAAACTTTTGAAAAGTACGGTTTAAAACTAGCTGGTTATTGGAGGAAGTTGAACATTGTGTCTCATTGATTATCCTTCGTTTGCATATCCATTTTATCCGGATAAGCTTTCAATAAGACAATTTTGTTGTCCTTCTTCTGTAAATATTTTTATATCCAAAAAACTACATGTTCAAAGAATCGCATTTCATACAGAAGCAAATCCTTTTTTAATCGGTAATGAAGTTGTAAACTTGGGGAACCTTACGTAATTTTTAAATGTGAAAACCCCTATAGACTGAATGCTGTTTAACACAATTAAGTTGCTTATTATATATTCATTCACTTGAAGAAGTTGAAGGATATATTAGCCATATCTAGTATTTCGTGTGGAAAACACAAGTTGTTATGGGTACAAATCGCGTAGCATAGGAAAAGTTATTCGCCTCCACTTAAATTTAGCATTGATAATTATTTACTCGTCAAACGTGTTAAAATTTATTTTCAATCAGGCTGTAAAAAATTTCTTAGTTACTTTTATCTTTATTTTTTTTGATCCAATTAAGAAATGGCAGTTAATTTTTCGCTTTTAGCCAAATCTTTCACGATTAGACTCGCTACATCTAATTTTAGATACATGTTAAATATTTAAATCAACACAATCTCAGTAGCATAAGAAATCAAATTTAGGTATTTTATTCTGCAAATACTAAAAAAATATAGATTTTTGTTTATGATTCAAACTTACAATCGTTTCTCTTTAGAAAATTTTGAAGGACCGCTAGAGTTTCTCCTTTCATTAATTCAAAAAGAAGAAATCAATATTTATGACGTTTCTATTCAAGAGCTCACTCAACAATTTCTAGAAAAATTGAAAGAATGGGAAACTCATTATTTAGAAAAAGGAGCCGAATTTGTAGGAAGCGCTTCTTATTTAGTTTGGTTGAAAAGTAAAATGTTGCTACCAATTGAGGAACTTTCTTTAGAAGCAGAAACAGTTCAGGAAGATCCTCATTTTGAAATTATTCATCACCTTTTGGATTACTGTCGTTTTAAGCAAGCTGCTAAAGAACTTTCAGCCAGACAGGATAAGCAACTAGCCTGTTATTTCCGGGGAACTTCAAAGAATGCGTGGAAAAAGCCTTTGGGATTAAAAGATATTTCACTAGAAGAATTATCAATTTTATTTAAGGAAATGGCCAAACGTGCAGAACAAGTGAAAGGAAAAATTTTAGAAGAAAATTGGCGTGTAAGCGATAAAATTCGCTTCATAAAATTACAACTACAAAAACAATCTTCTTTTCCTTTTGATTATTTATTTTTATCAGATATGCCTCGCTTAGAATTAATTGTCATCTTTTTAGCTATTTTAGAATTGATGAAAATTGGAAGTATAGGTATTGGCAAAAATCCCGAATCTCAGGTTTTGGTATATCTTAAGCAAAAGGATGATAAATGAGTAAAGAGTGGAATTTTTTTCAGGCTGAATTTGCTTTTCCTTCGTCTCGAGATCAAAAACCATCTCCTACTACTTCAACCTCTATTCATGAAAAACCCAATCTCAACGTTGAAATCTCAAATGAATATCATGAGCAAGAACCTTCTGATGAGATCGAAGAAATAATTCAACTCGATCATCAAATACAACAAACCATTAAAAAAGTCATTGAAGCACTGCTTTTCACAAGTTCCGACCCTCTTCCCCTATCTAAAATTCGTGAAATTACAGATACTCTTTATCCTTTACGACCTAAGCAATTAAGACAAATTATTAATTCTTTGAGACAAGAATTCATTGCTCATCAACGTGCTTTCAAATTGGAAGAAATTGCTCAAGGTTATGTCTTGCGCACACATGAAGAATATGCCCCCTATTTAGATATTTTACATCGGCAAAAAAGAACGGAAAAAATTTCTTGTGCTGCCACTGAAGTATTGGCGATTGTTGCTTATCGACAACCTATTACAAGACCTCAAATTGACGCGATTCGAGGTGTTGATTCTTCAGGCATACTTGCTCAATTAATTGAACGTCAACTAATTGAAATAGTTGGCAAACTTGAAGCCCCAGGTCGTCCCAGCCTGTATGGAACTACTAAAGAATTTCTCAAACATTATGGTTTAAAAGATCTAAGCGAATTAGAAAAAATTAAATCATAATATTTAAGTAAATTATTTCCATAAATCTTCTTATTATTTTTTTTCTAAAAATGAATGAACATTTAAATAAAATTTAATTAAACTAATATTATTAAATTAAAATATATATTTATTATATATTCTATTTTTATAATTTTTTAACTTTTATATAATTAAGGAAAAATTGAATTGATAGCCA
>NZ_BCPZ01000391.1:0-12559 GCF_001950615.1 Candidatus Protochlamydia sp. W-9 | reverse complement strand
ATTTAGATTAAAAAAAATTAAATTATATTTTAATATTTATTAATATTATATTTTTTAAATTATTTTTAATTTTATAATTAATTATATAAACAGTTTTTAATAAAAGTTTAATTATGACTAGAAATAACAAAGTAATTAATGAAAGTTTAATAGACGAGTTAATGAAGCAAGATGATGGCGTAAATCTCAACTCGCCTTTTCCTATTGCAAGTCAATTGGAAGCTCGCCGTAATTACTATGCTCAAATCATCGAAATGAGCTGGTTCAAAGAAAGAATCAAAACAGGAATAGAAGCTTTAGTAGATGAAAATGAAGATTTCATGAATGTTAATTTGACAGAGCAAATATTTGGCACAACTATTCCTCCTTCCACGGTAAACCATCTTGCCATTTTTGCCATTGGTAAACGGCATCTTGAAACGGATCATTTTCAAACAAGTGCCGGCATTTTTACTGTATTAGCTATGCTAAAACCCTTGATTCCGTCTTATTGGTTTTGCTTAGGGTTATCGGAACAAAATTGTGGAAACTATGAACGTGCGATTCGCAGCTTTAAAACTGCGCACGATCTTGATAAAAATGATCTGTTTTCTAGCCTTCTCGAAATAGAATGTTGGCTGGAATTAGGCTATGATCAGGAGGCGGCACTACGATTCGAAAATATTGATAAACAGCTTCGAGACGGCTCTAATCTCTCCACAAATCAAGCTATATCTTTACAAGCTCTAAAGCAAAAATTAGAGCGAAAGATTCAGCAAATGAAAAATAAAAAAATACTTATATAATTGGGAGAAAAACATGCAACCTGAAGATGTAAGTAATAGCCATCACGTATCGTCTTTGTCATTAGGTGCATTTTCCTACACCTCCCTCATCGATGAGCCTGGTTTCGAGGAAATATCTCCGCATAGAAACCTTGAAAATATACTTAGCACCGTACCAGATTATGATGAAGCAGAATATTTGCACCCCTTAATATTTCGCATCGCAGCCGAACATTTACCCTTAATTCCAAAAGATTTTTCTCCAGAAGAAGCTTATGAGTTATTAGAAAAATTATTTATAGATGTGAATTCACAAGATCTAGGAATAGAATTAAATTTCAATGATTTAAAAGAAATCCTTCTCAAGAATCCAATAGATAATGACTCATTTGAGGCAGAAATTGTGTCAACTTATGAGACCTTATTTGAACTAGCTGAAATTCAAATTCAAACAAACTATTTTTTGTCTTCACATGCACTTACTCCAGAATCATCCCAAATTATCCTTGGCCAGGTCTTTACTGAAGCCACAATTGACATAAAAGCAAGCAAAAAAACTGCAAATAATGAAAAACTGATCCTTAGTCATATGGGGGCTTACCCTCAAAAAAATGATTATCAAGCAAAATTAGACATTTTAGCTCAATATTATGAGAAAAATCCAAAGCAAGCTGTCAAGCAATTTAAAAAACAAATAAAATCGCTTATTAAGCTAAATGCAATAATGAAAGAACATTATTCTGTACTGAATATTAACCTTTTAGGAAAAGAAACTCTTAATCGTATGTTATTATCTAATCCTGAATTTACAAAGTTTTTACAAAATCCAGATTTAATCAAAGCCATTATTGCAATGGAAGTCATTGAAAGTATGAAAATTACAAACCCTCAAGAGGAAGAAGCACAGAGCATCGCTAAGGAAAGCAATAAGCTCTATATTGGTTTTTCCACAAGGGTTAGCACCGTGGTGCGCTTTTGCCTGCAATCACATCCAAATTCTTTATACCTGATTGTCCCCAACGGTAAAAAACTTGATCCTAATTATCTCAAAAAAGATGAAATGACGAGAAAGAATTTATTAAAGATGACACAAGCTGTATATAAAACAACTCCAAAGAACGTTTCTTCTTCTAATCGTCTTTTGAAAGCTAGTTGCTTTGATGCAGGCTACCAACCACAAAATTGGAATAACCAACTTTTTATAGAATTTTCTTCATTTTGCACCAATCTAAAACAAAAAACTTCTGTTGAATTGAAGAAATTCGCAGAAACAAGAAAAGATTTAAGCGGATGGGTTGAAAGACAAGGGCCTGAAGAGTGTAAAGCAGGGATGAAGCTGCTATTTGAACAATCTGGTATCTCAACAGAAATGGAACTAAAAGAGGTTGTTAAACGCTTAGCTTATTCTCCTGCATGGCTTCAACCTTTGATTGCTCATTTGTGTTTAGATCGTTTGCATTTTGGTGCTATCATGATGCTTGGTGATAACGAAGAAATGCTCATTCAGCTAGCGGATCAAAAGATTAGCTGTGCTGACTTGTTTTTGGCTGTCGCTGACTATTTACATCACGAGGGTGTAAATAAAGGTAACGCCATTGCTGCTGAAGCTCTTTTTTCTCGAATGGCTCTTGTGAAAGATTATGGAATAGAGGAATTAGGCTGGTATGAGTTTATTCCCACCAAAAGTCCAATTCTTCAAGAAATAGAAGATAAATTTGGTCCTACTACAACGCAAAATTATTTTGAAATGATCTTCTCTTTAAATAGTCAACTAAAAGGACTTACTTCAAAATATGGAACGCTAGAGAAAATCGTAGGGGCAGACGATAAAGAACTCGCTAAACGTTTGACGTTATTACAAGGGCTACTGACATCCAATCCACATGAAATTATTCAAGCAATCCACAAATATCACCAAAATCCCATGTTTCAATATATGGGTCCTTTAAAATTCATTTCATTTCTTGCTCAAAGCCATGCAAACCTTCCAGAAGAAAAAAATGTTCATGGACTCACTTCTCGTCAGCGCGTTGCTTTATATGGATATACGACCGGTGATTATGCAATCATTAATCCTGCGATGAGAAAAGCAAAAGAAGGCAAAATAGAGGATCCTGGGCTAGCGGCTTATGTTTCTGATGCATTGAAAGGAATGTTGAAGCTTCCTGATTTTCAATCGGAGGAAGACTCTGTTCACCTAGAACGATCTATTTTTACGGAACCTCCAGATAACCCTCTTTGGGGGCAACAAACATTCATAAAAAACAATGTTTTTAAAGATTTTGCTTTTGTCAGTACAACTCCTAAGTCGAACGTGAAAGGTGCGTGGAACTTAACTTACACAAGTACAAAAGGTGCAAAAGATGTAGGTCGTTATTCTGCGTGGCCTGGCGAAAACGAAATACTTATTCTTCCGGGAATTGAGTATATTGTTGACGATGTGGATAAAAACAACGTTATTTTAAAACTCAAAGAAGATTGATTTGGCACTGCACGGATTAGTGAACTTTACTTTAATTTCTGTCTAAATTCCTATTCCATTTAGGAGCTAAAAACTTACTTAAAGCTTAACCGTTGACAGATGCTAAGATTTTTAAGAAGGGAAAACCCGCTTACGCTTTCTTAAAATCTTAGCTTCTTACTTATGCAGTCACGATATGACAACGGTTAAACATGTGGCGTAAGGACTGTATGGTCTCCAACTCGGCATTTTTAATAATCACCTTCTCTAGGTTTGGACAATTTTCTAAAACCGCCAGATTTTTTAAAAGAATACACCCCGTTAGATCAATCGTTTTCAACTGCTTAAATGAAGTGGCTACTTCTTCAATACTTTCTAATGCTAGGCAACCACTTAAATTCAAATGCTTAATATGTGTCAATTTTGAAGCTCCTCCTAAACTATAAAATTTGGGAGCATTTGTAAGGGTTAAGCGTGAAAGGTTAACAAGATTGGTAAATGGACTCAAAGATTGAATTTTGGCTTGATCCACCTCAGACTCATAAAAATCTCGAGATACGAGCTTAAATAACTTTATCAACTGATTATTGTTTAATTCACAAACTTTGCGATTGCCTATAATTTTCACACAATGCTGAAGGATAGGTTTCAGGCAGTTCATTTTAATTTTCGCTCGAAATTCTTTCAGCAGACCTTTCTTTTTTATTAAATCTATGGCTAGATTTACTGAGGCATCGATACAAGATTGGCGAATTTCTGACAAATCAAGTCCATCAGTTTGTATAGAATCGAGGGAATCCCAGAACTTGACTAAATCTGAAACACTTAAAGTAGATATCAATTGTAAGCAAGACTTTTCCAGCGTCGCTATCTGATGCTGCTTGGTAAAAAGATAAAATTCTAATAATGTATTTTTATCGAGCAACTCAATGAAATTATTTTCAATTTTTTCTTGAATTGAAGGGCCAATCTCTAAATCATTTGCTTCTAAAACAAGATCTCGGGCTTTCTCAACTTTTTTTGTATTTTTGAAAACACCCGTTTGAAGCGCTTTCACTATTTTGCGCCCTGCCTCTGGATGAGGAAGATCTAGCTTCAACTCTCCCACAGCAGTTGTACTGGAATTTAAATCCATTTTTGCTAAAAATTCTGATTGCGCACAAATCTTCAATTTATTCACAAGAATCGCTTTATCATTAATTACCACTCTTGCATTGGGATTGAGTATTTTGAAAATGTTGTGCTGCTCAAACCAACTGAAGTTTTGTTTAAAAATTTGACGAATATCTTCAGACGTTTCAGTAGAAATTTTTTCGCTGCTATAAACAGAATTAAATTCGACAACTATTAATTCTGTCAATTTAAGGTGTGACTCTAACGCATTCTTGGGAATTTGATGAAAAAATTTAACTAAATCAGTAAAATTATTATTTTGCGAACTCGCTGCATCTTCATTATCTAAAAAATAACTAAAAAGTTCTTCATCCGTTGTTGCTGAAGTAACTTGGGTTGCTACTCGTGAAGGCAAATAGTTGATTAAAGAGTTCATCGCTTAGTCTCTTTGTTATAAAAATTTTAAAGATTAATAAACTTTTAGCAAAAAATTTAATGAGAAAATGTGCTAGCAATAAATATAATATTGCAAAAAATCAATATTTATATATGAATTCGATTTTTATTTTACTTTATTAATAATAAAAATGCAATTCTATTTAGATTTTAAGAATAAGTATAGTATTTAATTTTAATTTTTAAAAATATTTTGCGTCAAACTAGTTAAAACTACTTCAAATCATATGAATCAATTTGCCTCTTTCTAAGTATAGTTTCCCCCTCTATTACAGTTATTTCAGGAACTTGGCAAACCTAAAAATGATTAAGATTAAGTTGAAACGCTTGTCATTTTAAGGAGAAATAGCTAATTAATCAGCTACTTTCCCTTAAAATGACAGTGTTTAGCCATACGAGACAAACGTTAGCCACTACAGCTGAGGCAATCCAAAGAACAAGCAATTTCTTGTTGTGGCTGCTCATAGTTTTGATTAACGGTAAATTTTATTGCTTCCGCAGCAGCTTTAATTCTCAAATAATACATACCTGTTTTTAATCCTTTTTTCCAGGCATAAAAATGCATAGAAGAGAGCTTTGCAAAAGTTGGGCTTTCGACAAATAAGTTTAACGATTGAGACTGGCAAATAAAAGGTCCTCTATCAGCAGCCATATCTATCAAAACTTTTTGCTTAATTTCCCAAACAGTTTTGTATAGCTCTTTGATTTCAGATGGAATTTCTTCGATCCCTTGAATAGACCCGTTAGCAGCTAAAATACGTTGTTTCATCTCCTCGTTCCACAACCCTCTTTTCACAAGATCCCGCATCAAATGCTTGTTCACAACAATAAATTCTCCAGATAAAACACGCCGTGTATATAAGTTTGAGGTATAAGGCTCAAAACACTCATTATTTCCTAAAATTTGTGAAGTTGAGGCAGTCGGCATGAGCGCCACAAGTAAAGAATTGCGTATTCCGTGGACAGCTATTTCAGTTTTTAATGCTTCCCAATCCCAATTTGTGCTAGGTTTGACATTCCACATTTCATATTGTAAAATTCCCTTAGAAATCGGTGATCCTTCATAGCTAGGATATGTTCCTTTTTTTTTAGCTAAATCTTTAGAGGCTGTCAAAGCTCCAAAGTAAATAGTTTCAAAAATGGCTTGATTTAACGCTTGCGCTTCTTTTGAATCAAAAGGCATCCTCAGCAAGATGAAAGCATCTGCAAGACCTTGTACTCCAATTCCTATCGGTCTATGAAGCAAGTTTGAAGTTTGCGCTTCCACAATAGGATAACTATTTTCATCAATAATTTTATCTAAATTTCTTGTGATCACTTGCGTAACCTCAAAAAGTTTTTGATGATCAAAATGACCGTTAATAATGAACCGTGGTAAAGCAATGGAGGCTAAATTACAAACAGCCGCTTCATGGGGTGAAGTGTACTCTATAATCTCTGTACACAAATTGCTTAACTTAATTGTTCCTAAATGCTTTTGATTAGATTTATAATTACAGGCATCCTTAAAAAGCATGTAAGGGTTTCCTGTTTCAATTTGAGATTCCAAAATTTTAAACCATAAATCTTGTGCTTTAATTACCTCTCGAGCTTTTCCTTCTTGTTCATAAAGACAATAGAGATGTTCAAATTCTTCTCCCCAACATTCATGAAGATTGGGTGCTTCATTAGGACAAAAAAGCGACCAAACACCATCTTCTTCCACCCGTTTCATAAAAAGATCTGGAATCCAAAGAGCTGTAAAAAGGTCGCGTGCTCGTAATTCTTCTTTTCCGTGATTCTTTCTTAAATCTAAAAAAGCGTAGATATCGGCATGCCAAGGTTCAAGATAAATGGCAAACGATCCTTTCCGTTTTCCTCCTCCTTGATCAATATAACGCGCCGTATCATTATACACGCGAAGCATAGGAATAATTCCATTAGAAATTCCCCCCGTTCCTCGAATATAAGAGCCTGTCGCACGGATATTATGAATGCTTAAACCGATTCCCCCTGCCGCTTGAGAAATTTTTGCACATGCTTTTAACGTGTCAAAAATTCCTTCAATACTATCTTCTTTTACTTGCATCAAAAAACAAGAAGACATTTGTGGATAAGGTGTCCCGGCATTAAATAAAGTAGGTGTAGCATGGGTAAACCAACGCTCACTCATCCAATGATAGGTTTCAATGGCTGCAGAAATATCATTTTTATGAATCCCAATGGATACTCTCATGAGCAGATGTTGAGGCCTTTCGATGACTTTTCCATTAATTTTCAATAAATAAGAACGCTCTAGCGTCTTAAAACCAAAATAGTCGTAACCAAAATCACGATCATAAATCATTGTTGCATCTAAAATTTCGGCATGATTTTGCACGATTTCATATACATCCTCAGCAATTAAAGAGGCTTTTTTCCCTGTTTTAGGATCGATATAATGGTAAAGTTCACCGATCGTACGTGCAAATGATTTATTAGTGTTCTTTTGTAAATTGGAAATAGCAATCCGTGAAGCGAGTAAAGCATAGTCAGGATGCTTTACAGTTAATGAAGCTGCCACTTCGGCAGCTAAATTGTCTAATTCACTTGTTGTAACGCCATCAAATAACCCTTCTATCACTTTCATAGCAATCAAAACTGGATCGATATGCACTGAATCTAGCCCATAGCAAAGCTTGAGAATGCGAGCTGTAATTTTATCAAATTTAACTTCTTGTTTACGTCCGTCTCGTTTAGTAACAAACATGATTTACTCCCTTAAAAATCTTCGTGAATGGTAAATACATGATTTTCTTTCGTCGACATCACTCCTGATTTTTGATATTCTGATACCCGCCTTTCGAAAAAATTTGTTTTCCCCGGCATGGAAATCAGATCCATAAAATCAAATGGATTGTCAACGTTGTACAACTTAGGAGATCCAAGTGCAACCAGAAGGCGGTCAGCAACAAATTCAATATATTGACACATGAGAGTGGCATTCATTCCAATTAAGCGAACGGGAAGTGCATCTTGTACAAATTCCTTTTCAATAGCCACTGCATGCGAAATAATAGCCTGAAGCGTTACTAAAGGAAGTTTATTGTTAAGCTGAGAATAAAGCAGGCAAGCAAAATCACAATGAAGCCCCTCATCTCTTGAAATTAGTTCATTAGCAAAACTTAATCCAGGCATTAACCCTCGTTTTTTAAGCCAAAAAATAGAACAAAAACTCCCTGAAAAAAAGATTCCTTCCACAGCAGCAAAAGCGACTAGACGCTCACTAAAACTCCCTTGTGAAATCCATCGCAATGCCCAGTCAGCCTTATTTGAGATGCATGGGATTGTTTCTAAAGCTTTGAAGAGGTGATTTTTATCAGTAGGATCTTTAATATAAGTATCAATTAGCAACGAATATGCCTCTGAATGAATATTTTCCATCATAATTTGAAAACCATAAAAACAGCGCGCTTCCGGATATTGCACCTCACTCATGAAATTAACGGCTAAATTTTCATTGACAATTCCATCACTGGCTGCAAAAAATGCTAGTATGTGTTTGATGAAATATTTTTCATCGTTGTTAAGCTTACGATCCCAATCTAAAAGATCAGAAGATAAATCAATTTCTTCTGCTGTCCAAAAACTCGCTTCTGCTTTTTTGTACATTTGCCAAATCTCGGCATGATTAATAGGGAAAAGAACAAAACGATCTTTATTTTCTCGCAATATAGGTTCAGTCACCTGCATAAAAAATTCCTTTTAAATTAAAGCAATACAGTTCCATCGCTATTTTGAAATAGCATGAGTACATTAAAAAAATGACAAAAGGGAAAAGAGCGTGCAAGAAATGAAAAAGGTTGAAAAAACCTAAAATGCGCTGCGTGCTTTTTCCCATCCTGTCTTTAACGAGACAGTTCACTCAAGCTTTATTAAGACTTGAATGAGGATGAGTAAGATAAAGCAGGTCTTCTGACTCCGAGATCATCCTTAGGTCCTAACCTTCCCGCTAAAAAACGCAAATTTTGACTCTTGCGTGATAAAAAAGCAGTGGTGATAAGAAGAGACCTTTGTCACTCGTTACAGCGGCGTCACCGTACGGGATTTGCACCCGTTTCCCTATTCTCCTTTAGCCGTAACTAAAGGCACTTTATCTAGTAACCTAAGTTTAAAGTTTATTTCTTGAAATTTAGATGATTTCTTGAAAAATTAATGATCCGCAACTAAGCAAATTTTTTTCATAGAGGAATCAAAAAATTTAAGCAAAAATTTCAAACTTCGGTTAATAACAACATGTTGTTTTTAAAAACACAACATGTTGTATGCTCGAAATTTTTACTATAATGGAAGAGAATAGTCAATCAATTTTCATCATTGACAGGGAAGTACTTGATTAGCAAGGCAATAACCTAAAAATTTAGATCAATAGTAAATCGCTGTGTCCTGGTCGATTAAGAATATAAAAAGGTTTTTGCTCAGGCTTCACATTTTGATCAAAATAAATAATTGGGCGATGCTCGGAACTTCCTGTACTTTTTTCTTCCACTCGAATCCAAGCAATGGATTGTTGAAAAAGTTGACCGATCGCATAAGCATCTGCCAGATTGCCAAATAAAGCAGGATTATTAGGTTGGTCTGTACGGATTTTATCCTGAAAATATTGTAATTCATCCCCAGTTTCACTGTAAGAAAAAACTTCCCCTAACAAGATATGAGAGCAAAATTCAGGCAGCATCTGCCTATGGGTTACTAAATAAAGAGCAGAAGCTGCTTTCAAGAAGACAATCATTTCCCGATTAAAAGTCTCACTTTGACAACAAGCTAGAATTTTTTCTTTGATATTTTCTTTTGTACAATGAGCTACAATCTGGCTTAATTTCACAAAGTTGGAAAGAAAACGCTGTTGAATTTGTTGACCGATAAGTAAATGCAAAGCACTATTAGACTTTTTGGTTTCCTCTTGCATCCAATTTAAAACTCGCAGCAAATGTTGACAGAATGTATGAAAATCCTCAAGGGGATTATTTTGCAAAATGGCCTGCAGCATTAAACCAATGCAAAGTACACGTGAAGTACAATCTCCATCGCCTCTAATTCCTAAAAATAATGCCTGCTTAAGAATCGGCTTATCTTCTTGAATTAAAGCCTCTAAATTCTGTCTGATGCAAGCTCGAGGAAACTTATATTCAGCGCTAATCCAATCGATAAAAGGTTTATTACGATTAATTTCCCGTTTTTCTTTTGACATATTATCTAAGGGAGAAATATTCCATTTCTCAGCTAACAAATGGGATAAATCTTCCAAAGCTGTCTCTGAAATACTATTAATGGGAGAAGGGGATGGGATGGGTGAAACTGTGGATTGTATTGCAACATTCATCACTGGATACGTGGCTGCTAGCGCCTTATCATCTAACTGTATTGATGTTGAGGGTAGATTCAAATGTTGATCAAAATGAGTTTGGCTATATTGAGAAGGAATAAAAGTAGTTTGATGAAAATTTACTAAATATTTGTAAGCCCGTTTTAATACATAAACAAGGGCGCAAGCAGTGTGAATAATTCCCACTGCTAAAATACCCATTGCTAAAGAAGAAATCCTATCTCTTCGCCGCTGATTTTCAGTTGGAGCTTCAGAAGGAAAAAGGTTATAGTAATTAAAAAAGGTTGGATAATTTTGAATGCACATATTCTTTTTCTTATTTCCTTTTTTCTTGCAAAATTTTTTTGATGATTTTATTTTAATAAATTATTATATAAAATTGATTAAATTTGTAATAATAGTTTATCAAATAAATTAATAATATAATTTCTTTCAACTCATGATAAAAAATTAATAACTTCCCATCTCATCTTAACTTTTCCAAGCTTAGAAGTTCTTTCTGCTATTCATGATTTTGACATAGGCAATAAAAATCATTTAACAAAGTGGGAAGCCACTGTTATTCCACTTTCTCTTCAGCATTCATCAGAAATTTCTCGAATACATCTATGGTTAGAAGATTAGATCAAGAATGCAAAAAAGACAAATCCGCTCGATTTTTTATTAGATCAGAAACAAAACAGAACTTAATCATTGGTTTTTGTCATTTCACACAAATTTTTCGAGGACCTTTCCAAGCCTGTTATTTAGGTTACAAGATCGATTATGAATATGAAAGTCAAGGACTCATGTTTGAAGCATTAGAAATGTCAATTCGATATATTTTTGAAGAACTCAACCTCCATAGAATCATGTCCAATTACATGCCTATGAATACGAGAAGTGCAAAGCTTTTAAATCGATTAGGATTTGTGATTGAGGGTTATGTCAAAAACTCTCTTTTAATTAACCACCAATGGAAAAATCACATCCTCGCAGCTTTTTCTGTAAAAGAATGGCGCAGCCTAAAAGTACATATCCGCAGAAAAAAGATTATTGATAATTTTTGGTAGTGCTAAATAGGTAAGGCTCTCAATTGTCTATTGTGATCACAAATAAAATATTTTATTAACTAATATGGGATATGCTAACGACGAAAAACAAAATGAATTAAACAAAAAAATATATTTTAGTATCAATGCAGGTACAAGCATATCTAGAAAAATAAAAAATTTCAAATTCCATATGGGGTACTATGTTGGGGCAGCAATTGGCTATAAACTGTCCGATTTCCGTTTTGAATTAGATTCATCCTTTCAAAGATTTCTTGAAAAGAAAACAAACCATACTTATGTGGTGCGTGGAGGAAAAAAATTTAAAGAGAGCATATCACTCATCACTAATGTGTATTATGATTTTGATGTTGACTTTCCTCTCAGGCCATATATAGGAAGAGGATTAGGTTATTATCAATCTAGAGGCCATACGCAATGGCAAAGATTAGATACGTTCTTATCTTCGCGACTACGTTTTAAAAATAAAGGATTAGTATGGCAAGCAATCGCTGGATTAAAATATTCCCTTTGCCGAAATACCGAGCTCGGTATTGAATACCGCTTATTACAGCAAGAAAGATACCCTGTATTACAAAAAATTGGTTTAACTTTAACACGTTATTTTTAATTTTTACATTTAGAACAAGTCAAAATCCGACTTAGCGAGTAAGCAAAGTAATAAAACTTCGAAGAAGTAGCCTTTTAAAAAGGCCACTTCCATATGTTTTTAGCTATAAGAATTATAAAAAATTGCTTAGATCGCATTCCTTTTTCAAATTATGCTCGATTTGAATTGCCTAATAAAACATGTTGAGCAAATTAGAGTCTATCTTCCTCTTAATAAAGATTTGGCCGCCATATATATATTATAAATTCTTTTTTCATTTTATCTTTAATAAAATTTTTAGTTACCATCGTTGAATCAATTTAGCCTAGAACAAAATAATCTTATTAAATATAATTGCTATTATTTAACTAATCATCTTTTCTTAATAAAGATAGAGGCTTTATGCAGATTTCTTTAAAATCCCCTATAGAAGCTTTACCTGAAGAAACGAAGGTTGCCATTTTTAATCATCTTAAGAGCCCAAAAGACCTCGCGATGGCTTCTTTAGTCAGTAAAGCATGGCAACAGCTAGCAGAGGATCCTTCCCTATGGAAAGCCCAGTTTTGTCGCCAATGGAAAAATCTGACAGCCTCGACTCGCCCTACCTTAAATTCAAATTGGAAGAAAATTTATAAAAAAAAACATCAAATTCTAAAAGAAGTCAGACGTAACAAAGCCACATTATGTGAAGATCGATGTAAGCATGACACCTACCAATTACCTGGCTTTGCAGCAGGTGGAACTGTTAAATTAAAAGTAGAAAAAAAAGTGGCTTTCATC
>NZ_BCPZ01000390.1:0-3716 GCF_001950615.1 Candidatus Protochlamydia sp. W-9 | reverse complement strand
GTAAGAAACCTATAGATAATACCTCTTCTCATTTTAGTTAATTTAGCCATCGGCACATACAACATAATCTTTACGAATCATAGAAAAATTCCTAAAAAGATTAACAGTTAAGCTTGGAGTTAAGAGTGTAAAACTTGGTTTGAAAATATTAAGAAATGGATATTCAATTCCTGTGTTTTATTTAATAATCCAGTCAAGGATAAAATATTAAATTTACTTTTTTATACGTTAATAAGTAAGGGCTCTTAATCCGTAGATGATAAAATTTGTGATTTTGTTTTATTTGTAGGATCATTGTTTATCAAGTTTTTAGTAATCTTCCCAACCTAAATCCAGCGAAATACCTTACAAATTTTTCTTGTTGAATTAATTATAAGAAAATAATCAAAATTTTTACTTTAATAGTTTGTTTACCAATGATTAAAAATCGTTTTATTAAAGATATCTATTTATTAAATTTGTCTATCCCTTCCATTTTTATTAAAATTTACATATTATATTTTTAATTAATTTTTAATTAATTAATCATAATTAGATAAAAAAATTTAAAAATAGGAATAATATTCAGATGACAAGTTTAGTTGTTTAGTGATTATTGACGTGCAAAGTTTTTGGAACTGGTATCATGCAACATAGATAAATTTTTGCTTTTCAAGTACAATTTGCTACACTTAATAGGTTGGTTACATTCAAAATTCAAATAGGATGCAAATCAAATATTAAAATAGGCGGGTAAACCCGCCTATTGAATCTAATTACTTAGAATAAGTTCAATACTTTTAATAATATGTAATTTATTTTCTAGAATAAAAGCGGGTAAATTTTGGTTTTCGCATAAATTTTCTATTCCTAAATAAATACTCTGCAGGGCATGGCACTCTACAAGCTCTAACGGTGCTAATTTTCCACTTTGCGTTTTTTTGAAAGCCAATTGCTCTAGTCGATCAGAAACAGTGTTAATAGTGGCTTGTAAATATTCTATATGTTTTTCACTCAAGCCCGTTTTTAAATTGAATAGTGTTTCATCTGGCGAAACAATAAGATCAATGAGAGCCTCTCCCAATAAAACCTTATATCCTCTAGCGCCACCTTTCTCATTATTTATAGCAGTTTCCGAAAATTTATCCATTGTCTGGTTAAAAAACTCTGGTAAATGCCTAGTTTCTGACATTTCTAAAGAAGAGAGATGACTTAAAAAAATCAGAGCATTAAAAATGGAATAAAAGGTCTCATATTGCTCTCCAATAACAGTAAACCTAGCTTGTAGTTTTTCTTTGACCAATTCCTGAGGAACTTTTCCATCTACTTGGACGGTACTTAAAAAAGGTTCCACATTTCGATTAAATAAGTCTAATCGATCCATTTTTTCTTGACTTAACTCTAATCCAAGCTTGTCACTAAAAAATGTAGACAGATAATTAGCATCCCAAGAGACTACTCCAGGAAAAGGGACTAAATGCGCGGCTTGAGGTGAAGCAACAAATCCTTTTCCAAATAACCAAGGTAAAAGTACTTCAACTTGTTTACTAACGCGTTGGCATTCTATTGAAAAGGCATCACCCGATTCATGTGCAGCTTGAACTTTTCTATATAAAGGTTTGGCAGGTTTAGTAACCTTTTCCAAACTTTTTTTACTCTGATCAAGCGATGTTTCTAAACTTTCTTCAATCTCACCTGTTTGATTTGTAATATGATGCGTTAAAAATTCATTTAAAACTAATTTGATTTTATCTAATTGCTCCTCAGATAAATGATCTTTTAATAGCTCAAACATGTCAAAGACTCTAAGAGCAAAGTCTCGATGGTTTTCTAAAAGTTTAGGAAAGCGTTCTTGAGAATGAACAAGGTAATGGCCTAAAAAAATATCTACGAAATCTTGAGTTTGCTGAATACCCTTTTGTAATAAGTCTGAGATTTTTTCATCTTCATTTTTTATAATTTCGCTAAAAAAGTTATCCAAAATAACAGTTTTTTTTTCTTTTAATTCTTTTAGTTGATGTGATAATTCATCAATCTCTTTTTTAATCCTTGTTTCTTGATCCAGTCCTTTTTTAGTTTGAGCTAAGTTTTCATTTAAAAGATTTCGATAAACTTTAAAAGAGTTATCTAAATCTTCTTTGGCTTGATTAAATAAAGTAAGTTTTGTTTTAGCCTGCTGGACGGTCATTGTATTATTACAATCGGGAAGTAACGCGAGTAAAGTTCTAAATTTTTCCTCAAATACAGGTGCTGGCACTTTTGCCGTTAAAACTGTGGGCAATGCCAAAAGAGGTTTTAAATAACTCTCAATGTAGGCTTCTAGAGGACCGTAATCTCGATCAGTAATAATCTCCTCATCCTTTTTTCTACATAGCTCCTCTTTGATTTCTCCTGTTAATTTAAATAGCTCATGCGTTTGAATAAAATTAAAAACCTCCAATAGCGTTTGCCAAATTTCCATATGAACGACAGGATCGATAGGATCACTGTGCTGTTCGAAAGTTGATTGAATCTCGTCAATAAACTCACTATATTGTTTTGAATTTCCCTTTTTAATTTCCAGAAAAGATTTTATATAGGAAGGGCAAGTTTCGTCAACTTCCTTTTTGACTTGATTTAATTGATTAGTATAAGGTAATAAATCTTGCTCGATTGTTTTTTTACTTTCTTTGAAATTATCTATGAATTCATTTAATTGATTTGCTTCCTTTCCGCAAAGGACATTATCAATGCTGTCTAACACGGCCCCCATATTTTTTATTAAATGTTTATCTTTAAATTGGAATTTGTTTCCTTTTGGTAAACATTTGTTTACTTTTTGTGTAATGCCTCGTACTGTTTTTTCAAAGTTTTTATAATTTTTTACCAATTCCGTATGTTTTTTTTTCAAAAAGTCAATTTCCTCAGATGTTAATTTTTCTAGGTCAATTTTTTGACATTTTTCTGCAAACTGTTCAAATATTGTTAAAAAATTATTAATAGCTTCTATGTCTAAATTTAGTCGTTTTAACCCTTCTAATTCTTTTAACTTGTCATTATAAGATTTTTTATTAACATTATTTAAGCGCTGATGCAAAATATTTAATTGCAGTTTTTTTTCATCTAGCTGTGCTTTTATTTCTTGATATGTTTGACTTTGCTCGCGTAAAATATCATTATGTCGAATGCTAATGGATTCACTCAAACCTTCATGGGGTAATTTAACTATCATTTCCGATGCAGTTTGAGGATATACATTTATCCATGATTTTACAGTTTTTTTATTAAATTTTTTTTCAATTTTTTTATTTAATTCAATTCGAATTCTACTTTGTAAAGTGCTTTTTTCTATACTTGAAGCTCTTAAATCAGGTTTTTTACTATAAGAACACAAAAATCTTCCTTTAGAAAATCTAGTCGCTTGCTTTGCAAGAGGCGTTAATTTCGTTCCCTCTTCTGTGGGCTGCTGCATTAATTTACTGGTAGCTTCCTCAATATTTTTTTCAGTTGATTTCTTTATTTGTTTTGAAGATTCTTGAATTCCTTCAATTGGGGAAGGTGTGCTGGCAACTGAAGAGGGATCGTAGAAGTCAGCAGAATTCATAATTACTCCTTACTAATAATATTATTACAATTAATTATATAATTAATTATGTAATATTATTAATTAATTTATTAGTTAAATAATTAATTAATAAAAACTTATTTTAAGGAATTGATTGTGAATTATTTATCATTGATTGATTCTATATTTATTA
>NZ_BCPZ01000389.1:0-48215 GCF_001950615.1 Candidatus Protochlamydia sp. W-9 | reverse complement strand
AATTTAACTAAATATAGCTAATTAGAATCTCTTAAAAAAAATTAATTATGCAAATAATAGTAGATATAGAAGAGTATCTTTTAAAAAACCCTTATCTCGAAAATTTTCTTTTCAATGATTCTGATATAAAAATCAACAAAAAGAAAATAATTTATAGTAAAGAAAAACTTATTTACGTAGGTCGAGATCCTAATAATATTTTATCTTTTTATGACAGCGTTGATGATGGCTTATTAAAAACAAAAACATTAGGAATGTTTTCTTCCGGAACAACAAAAGGAAGTCAAACCCTATATTTAAGAACCAAAGATTCTATTGTTGAAGAAATCATAGAATTACATTCTATTTTTTCTGATCTTCAATCAAAAACTATCATGATTATGGTAACCCCTAATCATTCATTTGGATTGATTCCAGCACTTTTATTAAGTCGTAGACTATCTTCCGAAGTTTATCTTGGCTGTAGTAGCATTTCAGTTGAGTTATTGAAGCATTTTTTTTACCTCAAACCCCAAGTAGTTTTTGCAGTTCCAGCGCATATTAGGTTACTTTCAGAATGGATACAAAGAAAGAATAAAAGCATCCCATATCTCAAAAAAATTATTTATGGAGGTGCAGCATTAGCAACAGATGTGATTAAAATTTTTGAAGAGCGCAATATCATTCTAACCTCAATATATGGGACAACGCAAACAGGAGCAATTTCTGTAAATAAAAATATCAATTCAAAAAATCCTAAAGATTGTGGAATTCCTTTACGTTCTTTATCTGTTTCAATTTCTAAGGATCACCAAGAAATTATTGTTCGAAATTCTTTGGGAAAAGAGGTTACAACAGGAGATAAGGGATGTTTGAAAGAAGCTTGTTTGATCGTAGAAAATAGACTAGATTCTATTATTTTCAAAAATGGAAATAAAATTGATATTAAGTGGTTGGAATCGTTAATAAGCCAAATACTTGAAATTAAAACTGTTCATATTGGATTTGAAAAAAATATTAATGGACAACCTGTGATTATCTGTACTTTACCTAAGCAATACGAAGAACAGCATCAGATTTCTTTCAAAAAAATTAAAGATATTATACCTGCATATGCTTTGCCTAAGTATTATTATTACCTCTAAATAATATAAAGATTATGGTTTATTATGCAATATGTGTCTATCGGAATCATGACTCAGCAATCTAAAGCAGAATATATACAAACTCTTTTTTACTCATTAATTAAGCAAAAAATTTCATTTAATCAAAAATTTGAAATTTTAATTTTTTCTGAAGAGAAATTTAAGCCTTTATATCCAAAAGAATTAGCGAAGCAATTTGTCATAAAACATTATTACTATAAGAGGCCTTTTAATATTGGATCTGTAAGAAATTTAATCGCCCAGGTAGCACAAGGAGAATATATTATTTATCTAGATGATGATGTGTTGATAGGTCCTCACTATTTAAAGATATTAATATCAATGATACAAAAAGAAAAATCGGCTGTAATCGCAGGGCTAACTTTTCAAGTTTTTAGAAGGCCTAAGGAAGTCCTTGAGCTATTTCAAACCAATTCATGGAAAGATTTAATTAGTATGTTGGGTAAGCGTGACTATTATACTCGTAGAATTGGTCGATATGAATCTGAAATCCTTGTACATGATAAATTAGGGGAAGCCAATTGGCTAGGAGCTGTGGGACGTAATATAGTTGTTAGAAAAGATCTTGTCCTTCAATTTCCTTTTTTTGAATTCACAAAAATGGGGTTTGAAGATTTAGAATTTGCATACAGAATACAGCAATTAGGAAAAAAAATTTCTTTAAAAAATCATCTTGATTTAGCTTGTTTACATATTTTTCATTCTTCAAATTCATCCAAACAAAATCATTATATTGAAACCTTTAATGATTTGGTAAAAAAAGGGAAATTACCTATAGCTTCAAAAAATATATTATTTCCAAGTTAAGTGTTAATTATTCAAAAAATTAGCTTTCAAATCCAAAAAGTAAATGGGGAGTATTTAATGCAGAAAGATTTATTAATACTTGCTGAGGATGTTCTTTTATGAATAAACAACCTAAACTTTTTGCCGGATCTTCGCATTTGGAACTTGCTAAAAAAATTTGCAATGAATTGAATCTAAATCTTGGATGCATTGATCTCGACCAGTTCCCTGATGGTGAAACTAAGGTGCAAATTTTAGAATGTGTACGTGGTTGTGATGTTTTTATATTGCAATCAATTGCTGGAAAACCAAATCATTACTTATTTGAACTACTTATCATTGTTGATGCTCTAAAAAGGGCTGCTGCAAAAAGCATTAATGCTATTATTCCATATCTTGGTTACTGCCGACAAGATAGAAAAAACAACTCCGGAGTTCCTATTACAGCAAAGCTTATAGCTAATTTGCTTGGTACAGCTGGACTTACAAGTCTTATCACGCTTGATTTACATGCAGATCAGATAGAAGGTTTTTTTGAAATTCCTGTTGATCATTTACATTGTCAAAATTTGTTTTGTGATATAGCCCAAGATTTGGCCGGAGATGATTGTATCGTAGTTGCACCTGATATAGGAAGTATTAAAATTGCAGAAAACATGGCAAAATTGCTAAAGACAGAACTAGCTATAATCAAAAAAAAACGCTTAACTTCCTTTGAGGTTAGTATGTCTTTAATCGGAAATGTAAATAATAAAAATGTTTTGATTGCTGACGACCTTTGTTCAACAGCTAATACTCTTATTGGAGCTGCAAATTTATGTCAGCAACAAGGAGCAAAAAAAATCATTGCGGCTGTAACACATGGCTGTTTCGTTAATGATGCATTAAAAAAGATTGAGTTGAGTCCATTAGAATGTCTTCTTGTTACAGACACCATAGAACCTCGTTATCTATTTCCTAAATCTATAAAAATCATATCGGTTGCTTCTATGATTGCAGAAGCAATCAGATTGAAATACGTGTCATATAATTCTGAAAGGCAAAAATAACAGATTTAATTGGTTAATATTGTCAAAAAATTATTCAAAAATGGCAAACAATTTATACTTCATTTTTTAATGTTCTGCTTTTTAAAATCTAAAATGCCTGAAACAAGAGGATATAGACTCGTCTTCCCTTGATAAGGGAAAAACAAGTTTAGGCTTTATTGATCTTTAGCAAGCGAAAAATTACTTAATAAATATACATAAAACAAGGCATAGTAATAGAAATTGTCAGCTACTCCCGTAAAGTTTTTTATTTGCAAAAGTTGTTTCCTATTAGAATTTACGTGCTTTCTTAGAAAAATTTAAAATTTGACAAAAGAAAATCAAAATATTTAGCGAGATGCCGCAGATTAACAATGGGAAAAAGCTAAACAGCAAATATTTCAGAGGTTTAAACTAATACAGCTGTATAGTGTTCCTGATTTAACTATAAAAAATTAATTAAATTTGTTGATACTTATTATCCTATTTATACAGAATTCTTAGTATTCTTTAAAATGGTGATTAATCCTTATGAAGCCGTCTCAAAATTTAATTGATTTGATTTTTGAAAACGAAAAACAAGTAGCTAAATCGATTAGGCTTGTCGCAAGCGAAAATTTACCTGACATTCGTGATCGGGTTCCTTATATTCTTGATTTGTATGCGCGCTACGCGTTTGCAGGTAATCATGATGAAACAACTGGTTATTTTCCTCAATACAACCTTAGAGAGATTGAAATATTAACTAGAGAAATCGCTGCTATTTGTTTGAATGCAAAATATGTCAACGTTCGTCCAATCTCAGGTATGAGTTGTATGTTAACAGCGATTGCAGCTCTGACTCAAAAGGGAGATCTTGTCATGTCACTTGCACCTCATCATGGGGGGCATGGAGAGACAAAAGGTATTCTTAAAACGCTAGGGCTTGAATCTAAACATTTGCCTTTTGATACTGATCGATGGCAACTAGACATAGAAAGTTTACGCAATCTGTCTGATCTACCTAGAGTTCGCCTTGTATATTTAGATTTATGTATGGTTTTATTTCCTCAGCCTATTTTTGAACTAAAAAAAATCTTACCAAAAAAAGCCAAAATTGTTTATGACGCTTCGCACGTCCTTGGGCTTTTGTCTGGAGGATTATTTCAAGATCCCTTAGCAGAAGGAGCAGATGTTCTGGTAGGAAGTACACATAAAACATTACCAGGTCCACATAAGGGGATTATTGCAACTAATAATTATCTTTTAGCAACAAAAATTGATGCAACCAGTTACCATTTTACATCTCATCACCATATTGCAGATGTGGCTTGTTTAGGACTCGTCTTGGAAAGAGGTAGGCATTTTTTTCAACAATATGGTAAAAAAATTATAGAAAATGCTCAGATGATGGGAAAAATTCTTTCAAATAGAGGAATTAAAGTTGAATTCGCAAAATATAACTACACGCAAACACATCAAATTTGGTTAGATTTAGGAGATCTTGATAATGTAAATAGGGTTACTAAAAACCTTTATGAAATCGACATTTTACTAAATTCAGTAAGTATCCCTAGTCTCCAGGGCCGTTGGGGTATTAGAATTGGAACTCAAGAAATTACGCATCTTGGAATTAAAGAGGAAGGTTTAAAAGAATTGTCTCACATTATTGCTGATGTTGCTTTAGAAAAATTTGAATTTGATATAATGCAGAAGAGGTTTTTAAAGCTTACTAAAGAAGGATTCACAGACTTTGATAAAAACAAAAATGCACTTAAAATTGCGCAAAGTATCATAAAAAAAGATTAAATTAATGACTATCGTTTTAGATGACTATAACAGAATATTTAACAAGGTTCCTAGTGAAATAATTGAAAATATACAAGACAACTTTAACAACTATCGAACATTTGATTTGAAGGAATATCAAGAACTTCAGAACTTTTTTAAAAAACAGCTATCTGCTTTGGGAACATACGAAATTGTCATCTATACAACTGGATCAGAGGCTATTCAATATGCTTGCATTTGGTCACTAAAATCTGGAAAGCATCATAAAATAGCTAAATTTAAAGACGTATATCATGGAAATTTTTTACTTCATCATGAAAAAGATTTATTACCTTTATCTCAGCCCATACAATTGCTCGATTTTTCTGAAGATGAAGCGAGTATGTTAGAGCAGTTGTCTACTCTTAGTAGTACTGTAGTACTAATAGAACCTACTTTTTCTGATTACTTTACAATTTTTAATCAGAATTTTTACCAAAAGCTTCAAGATAAATTTAATAATCAGGGTAATTTGTTTATTCTTGATGAAATTAGATCAGGTCTATTTCGGTTAGGAACATTTAGTTTTGCAGAGCAGCTTGGTCTCTCACCTGATGTGATTTGCTTTGGAAAAGGCTTGGCTTTGGGAATTCCAATTTCAGTGACTTGTTTTAAGAAAGAAAAATTTCCTCACATTGATTGGCGTGAGTTAGAAAGTTTTAGAACTAGCCAATCTCTTAATTCTTTTTCGCTCAATCTAGCTTTACGTATACTTGGCTATTTAAAAAGTCCTATTTTTTCTAAAGTCTATCATAAAAGTCAAGAATTAATTTTAGAATATTTTTTAAAATTAGAAAATTTAAAAGCTGTGAAATCAATTACAGTTCAGGGATCTTGCGTAAGTATAAATTTTTCTCAATATGAAATGAGTTTATCAAAATTAATCCGCTTATTTCGAGATTTATATAAGAATAAAATACATTGTCGTTTTCCTGATAAATATCGACTCATTCTTATTTTTCCTTTCGATATTGAAGAAATAGATATAAATTATGTTTTTAATGTTTTAAAAAAACTATTAGGAGAATGATCTTTTTTCAAATATTGATAATATGGAGAGAAGACTATCATAAATGGCGTCCTCATAGCACGCTAGATAAATTTTACCTGGGAGAATTTAGAAAGACTTATGAGCCAAGAACAATCAACGTATAATAGTGAGATTTCCTATTTTAAAGTGGACCTAACCATGGGACAATTTCAGATATCCAAAGGAAAATATTATGGCTACTGTTGGTTAGCTTTCAATAAATTATAGCTTGACTAGAAAATATATGTAAGTTTAATGCTATAAAAAGCACTAACTTTAATGAGGTAATTATGAATGCGGATTATTTAACAAAAGGTATTTACTATTTCAACAAACATCAATATGACGAAGCTATTATTCAATTTTCTTCTTTGCTAGCCAATAATACAAAAACTAAGACAGAATTATCTATTATCAATATTTGGTTAGGAAGATGTTACCTTAATAAAACAGTGATAAATACGACATACTACACAGCTTTTGCTAAAAAGAGAACTTATAATTTAACACAAAAAAAGGTCACACATACTTCACGAATAATGACAAATCCTGCATTAGCATATTTCGAAAAAGCATTAAAACTCAATCCTAGTTCCATTTCCGCTAGAATTTGGAAGGGGAGGGCTTTGGAAGACAGTGGAAAATTTGAACAGGCTTATGCGTGTTTTGCTGAAGCTGCTCGCTTATCAGGAAATCAAAGAATTCGAGAAAAATGTTGTTCTCTTTTTTCCTCTTATCCTTACTTACGTTTCAAAAAAACACACTCTTTTAAAAAGTTAAACTTTGCTGATTGCCTAGTCAAATTTTCTTCTGAGCACCCTTATATAAGAATGGAGGCTTGTCAATATCTAAAAAAGTATAAGTTATCGCTATCTCTTCAAGAAAAAAAACAAGCCAAAGAAATTATTCTCAGTTTATCAGGTATTCGTTTTACCTGCTTTATTTTACCTTTTACAGGAGACCCTGATTCAAGAGTTCAGCAAATTGCACAAAAGATAATAGCCAGCTGGGAAATATAAAAGAAATTGGCCTCTGTTACGTATAGATTTCCTCAATTTATTTGCAAGAAAGATCCGCTTTTGTAAGCGATTTCTTACTTATTACCAAACACTTATTTAACTAAATTTATTATTTTCATTTTTATTCTTCCTGTTGAATTATCCTTTAAAAAACGTTAAATTTTATATGGTGCTATAGCTTTAAAATATATACTGAAAAAAAATAAATTAATTTCCTGTAGGCTAAAAATTGAGAGCACTTGACATGTTGTCCCTAACTAAAGTGCTTATTCTCGGACTATTTACCCCTATCTATATTAAGAACGATCACTTAATTTTTTTGTTGATCTTCCCAATTCTATTTCAAGTTGTAAAATTGACAATATTGTTTCAGGTGTTGGCATCACGTGATTAACTTCGATTGATCTAGAAGCATATTCGAAAGAAGGCCTTTCTAAAGGTGGTACAATCATGTGATTGTCTTGCTCCAACAAAAGGATATTCCTTTGAAGTGCTTTATTCCTCCACATGGCTGAATTCATATTAGGAATGAAAATGATTTTTTTTTCATAAGCTAAGATAGTAGTTGTTAAAAGCGTTCCCGCCATACCCTGTGCAGCTTCTGATAAAACATTTGCTGTAGCAGGTATTACAACAAAAAGTTCTGCCCAACGCGCAAGTTCTATATGCATCATATTTTCGTTGCTAATAGGAAATTCATTAGTATAGATGCCATTAGAAAACATCGACAGTGTGGCAGTGGGAAGAAAATGCGTAGCACTATGAGACATAATAATTTTTATTTCAGAGAAATACTCTCTTAACATTAATAAATATGGAGGCATAGATAACATACCCATAGACCCTGTCATTCCAACTAATAATTTTGTCATATTTAATTTCCTTCTATCAAAAATGGGTAAGTCCATGAAAAGCAATTTGTATGTTTGGTCATAAGAGCTAACAAAATTCCCGATACTCCTTCTAAAAGACCTACTTTATCAACTTCTACAATTCGCCGCTCTTTCATGACACTATTATTTAAAAAAGTAATTTCTTTATCTTTAAAACCAAAAATATTTGCTGGGTTATAGCGATTTAACAACTCTTGCTCTAGTTGATTTCCAAATTTTTCCAAATCAGCAGATTTTGAGTCTTTCGCCATCAATCGGGTTAACGTTAATACGCCTGCAAGGCCATGGCAAAAAGTAGGTGTAGAATGATCGTTGATGTTAATGCGACTATTTATGGGAAGATAATTTTCTATGGCAGTTTGTTGTAGTTCTTGGTTTTGAAGAGCTTTCCCTGCAAGGTATAAAGTTCTGACAATACCAGCACTGCCATAGCACCATGCTTCCATAGATATTTCAGAAAAATCTTCCTGCATATTGAGTATTTCTTCTTCAAAACTTATGCGATATGTCCAATAAGGTGTTTCTTTGTTGTATTTCTTTTTGGAATAAATCCAGTGTGTAATTTTTTCTATAGCTTCCATTTGTCCTTCTACCAAAATTCCTTGCATAGCAGAAATTGATAAAAAAGCTAAAACTCCAGGAATGCCGTGTGCAACACCTAAATTAAAATTGCCTTTTGGATAAGCTTTCTTATCAGCTTCGGTAAACTGATAATGAGCAGGAATATACCATCCTGGTACTAGGTAAGAGCCAATTTTTATATCTCTTGTTAATAATGTACACATCCTCAGTATTTTTGTTAAACAAGGTAGTGCAAGGGGATGATCGAGATTCTTTAAAGCATAAGCCCCTATTCCGCAAATTCCCGATATCGCGTCATAGAGACTAGGGTGAATAGGAAGATTTAAATCAATTTTTTCTTGAATAGGGTCAAAATAAGCTTCATTAACTTTATTAAATAAATGAGAATTTAATGTATTAAGAAGTTTTTGATATCGAGTCTTTCCTTTGGATGCTTGTTGAATAGCCAAACAGCTTCCTGTTAACCCACCAAACATAGAAAGATCTGAATTTTCTCCAGCCTCAATAGCTTCTTTTATTTTGATCACATACTGATGAGCAATTAAATCCCATTTTTCGTCAGGAAAGAATTCATCAAGAGTTGCAAAAAACATAAGGATTCCAGGATATCCATGCGAAAGTGTTAAAGAAGACCAAACCGCAGATTGATCGGAAGATTGAATAGCAGAAGACAAAATTTGCTTTTGAACTAATTCTGGATTTTTCATTTGATTAGCTATATTTTTAACAGTTGCTATTGCCGTCATAAAAGATAACCTAAAGTTATGGATTTGAAAATAAACAGAGCTTAATTTTAATGAAACTTTGGCTAGTAATCAAAATTTCAAAAATAAATATTACTCATAAAAGAAGATCTCATTTTAAACGATAAAAATCTATTCTCAATTACGTTTAAATTTCTAATGGTGAGAGAAAATTATTGAGTTTATTCAAAAGTAAAAAAGCTTTGGAAAATTACTTTTTGAATATATTGTTGATGCATTTCCTGTTTCTGTTTGTAGAAATATAAGAATTCAAAATTGTAGAATTTATCGAGGAAAGGAATTTAGAGGGTATAATATTAGTAAACGAGACTATTTTTATGGATTGAAAGTCACAGTCTTAGCTTCTCAAGATGGGTGCCCTTTTAGAGTTATTCTTTGTCCAGGCAGAGAGCATGATGCTGTTCCTTTTAAATACATGGAACGAAACTTACCGGCAGGTAGTGAGATTTATCGAGATTCTGCCTATGTAGATTATAAGCATCAAGACATGCTTGAAAAGATAGAAAACATTAAGCTCATAGTGAAGCCAAAATCTAATTCTCTTCGCTCAATCGATTTACATGATTTTGTAAATTTGAGGCAAATTAGAAAATTTATTAAGGGAGTATTTGGCGTGATAACAAGACTGATGCCTTGAAAATTCATACAACGATGTCTAATGGGTTTAAAATTAAAGATTTAGGATTTCTAGTACAGTTTCAACAAATTTTTTAATAAATTAGTTATTTGCAACTTAACGTTAAATTAATTAGGGAAAAGCAACAAAAAATTTATCCGATTCATTAAAAACAAGCAAAATAAATAAGTTTACTGCTTAAAAATTAACAGTAGTGGCAATCCTGTTTTGTATTATAATCTATATTTATCAAATATTTTTTGAATTTAAGTAAAATACCGGGCTTTGCCTGATTTTAAATATGTATATTTTCTTAAGAAAATTTTTTCAGGATAATTTCTAAGCACATTTCTTGTGCGAATTTATGGAAAATATAAAATTATTATTTCTCTTTTGGGGGTAGTGTTAAATAGGTAAAGTTCTCAATTGTCTATTGTAATCACAAATAAAGTATTTTATTACCCAATGTGATTAGTTAGTTTTTTAGAAAATGAAAGTGTTTTCCTTACAAGTCTTGCAAATCTTTGTCTGAGAGTACAATTAAATCTTTCCATGTAGTTTGTCTGACCAGATTGCTTGCTAACTGGTTGATGTTGACTCCAAGGAATGGTTTCATCATAGACATTAAATTTATCCGTGAAATAGAGGGCTTTTTTTTAATAGAGTTCTTCTGAAACCTGAATCTTAATGACGTTTAAGCTATTATATCACCAAAAATCTGAGGTGATATGAGATTTGAGAACATTAAAAACTTAAAACCAGAAGATTTCCGCCGTCTAACTGGGGTCAAATTAGAGACTTTTAAAAAAATGGTGGAGATGATAGAAGGAGCTCTCCGAGAAAAGAAGTCTAAAGGAGGTCGCCCAAATAAACTTTATCCAGCTGATATGATCTTGATAACTCTGGAATATTTAAGAGAATATCGAACCTATTTTCACATTTCTACCAATTATGGTGTAAGTGAAAGTAATTGTTATTACAACATTCGTTTTGTTGAGAACACATTGATTAAAAGCGGACATTTCAATTGACCTGGCCGTAAAGCGTTACTAAAAAGCGATGTCGAATATGAAGTGATTTTAGTAGACGCTACTGAGAGCCCTGTTGAAAGGCCAAAAAAAAGCAAAAACACTACTATTCAGGCAAGAATAAACGACTCACTCTGAAGACTCAGATAATTGTCAATAGAGCGACGACAGAAATCATCTGCACGAGCTATGCGAATGGAAAATGCCATGACTATCGCCTCTTAAAAAAATCAAAGACAGGAATTCATCCCGAAATAATGGTGCCAGTAGACACGGGTTATCAAGGCTTGCAAAAGGTACATACTCAAACGGTTTTACCCAAAAAGAAAAGTAAGAAAAAACCTCTGAAAAAAGAAGATAAAAAGAGAAATACTGTTCTGGCTAAAGAACGTGTTTTTGTAGAGAACGTGATAGGAATGTTAAAGCGGTTCAAAATTATCTCAGATCGTTATCGCAATAGGAGAAAAAGATTTGGATTACGCTTTAATCTTTTAGCAGGATTATACAATTATGAACTTAAAAATTAGGTTTCAGAAGAACTCTAATGATTCGGGTAGTTTTGCAAAAAGAAGCTCAGCGGTTTTTTATCTCGAGGACCCACTTGCATAGCAAGCACTTGGCGACTTTTTTTATGCAAGATGAGCCATAAACACTGATCATTTTTCTTATTTCCTACAAAACTCCATAGCTCATCTACTTTAAGTTTAGCCACTTCCCATTCATCTTTCTCACGACAAATGACTTGTGAATTTAAATCCTCAGGCAAATCATTGATAATGAAATTAATAAATCTAGCAGCCATGGCATCTTTAAATCAAAAATTCTACAAATTCCATTAAGAGACAACCTTTCTAGAAGAGCTTTACTGACAAGTTCCTTTGTTTGTTCGTTAATGATTTTAGCTTCATTGTTTTCGCTCCACTGTTTGCCATACTCTAAACAGCAAAAATTTTGCTTTTCATGTCTTGTATAACCATTCTTCTTTACCAAATCTGAGCCGCAGTGCGTACATCTCATTGCTCTTCTCCGCTTGAATTAGAATAATTAATCTATCAAATTAGATCAGTTTATTGAAATAGCCTTACCTATTTAGCACTACCCTCTTTTGCATACTAATGGATACTTTTTGCCATTTAAATTTTTTTTTTGAATTTTCTTGACAATTTGTATGATTTTTTTTAAAAAAATAGCAGCTGAAAATTGTGAAAATAAAATTTTAATATTTTTCTCGATTAAAGCTTAAAACATTTTAAAACTCATAAAGGAGATTTTTTATGAAAATCACAAACAATATTGATGTTAGTGCTATCGTAAAACAAGTAGGTGCGGAACATGATAATGATCCATTTGATATTGATGTTAAAGTTATCAACATCAAAGAAGGCGTAAATCATAATCAAAACATTACAAGCAAATCTTTATGCACACCGGGATGTGGAAAAACAGGAACAGGTAATAGCTTCTGCTGTTAATGCCTTCTTGATTTATATCTTTGGATGAAAAGTAATTTTCATCCAAAGGCCCATTTCTAAAATTCGGTAGTAGGTATTACAATCTACAAGAATTTAATTATTTTATTTTTTTAGTTAGGCCTTAATTTATGTATCATGCATTAGATATTTGTCAGAGCGTTGCCCATAAGCTTAGTGAACCCAATCAATTGATGGATGCAATTGAAAATGCGATTAAAAATAAAAAATATTATGCTGATAGCTGGGAAAGGCATTCATTTACTTATGGCTTTGCTGGTATCGCAGCCTTCTTTGCAATTATGGATGCGTCTTTTCCAGGACAAAATTACGATATAAATGCGCATGAGTATCTAAAACTAGCTGTGGAAGCTTTAGAAAAAAACAGATATACTACTATTTCTTTATTTACTGGTATTACAGGTTTATGCGTAGCTGTTCTTCTTTGTTCTAAATTAGGCATTCGCTATAAAAAACTGACAGAAAGATTAGATTTATTATTAATTCAAGAAATACAGTATCATCTTTTTAATAAAAATTTTTCAGAGAATAGCTTTATTTCCCCAGAAAAATATAATTTAGCAGATGGCCTAGGGGGAATTTTGACATATATTTCTATGAGAAAAGATAATACTCATCTTCAGTCTGTAGGCTCTGCTTACATTAAAAAATTGGCGCTTGATTTACAGAAAAAATGCGAATTAAATCTTTCTTCTTCAGTTCCAGGATGGTTTGTCTCCTCAGATCACTATATAGCTAATGAAGAAAAACAAACGTATCCTAATGGTTGTTTTTTACTAAACTCTCAATACGGTATAACTGGTTATTTGTCAGCTCTGGCTATTGCAGCTTTAGAAGGTTTTTGCCCTGACGAAGGATATGAATTAATGCGACAAATTTCTATATGGCTTAAACAGAAACAAGGACTATATACTTATGGTAAATTTTGGAATCATACCCTTTCCATTGAAGAAGAAAGTACACAACAAATTCGCGAGCCAGAACTAAATCGAGATACATGGTGCACAGGTATTCCTGCTGTGACAAGAGCTCTTTATTTAACCTCTAAGGCGTTGAGAGATTGCTCGTTAGAAAGTTATGCTGAAGACGCTTTTATTTCTATGTGGTCAAAGCCCGAAAAAGAATGGAATTTATTAGGGACTTCATTTTGCTACGGACGAGCAGGGCACCTAGCAGTTACTTATCGTATGGCTAAAGATACAGGCAGTGTTTTTCTAAAAAATAAATTACTAGAACTAGAAGAAAGCCTTAAAAGATTTTATGACCCTAATGCTCCTTTCGGTTTTCGATCTGTTGGATTTAACGATTCTAACGACTATATGTGGGTAGATGACCCAGGCTTATACAGCGGTGCCGCCGGTATTGCTCTCTCTTTATTGATGTTGCACAAAGAGGAAATTTTTCCTTGGGATCGTGCATTTGTAAATATTTAGGTTTTATGGACACTTATAATCGACTATATGAATGTGCCGATTTTTTTATGGCACGAGTAGCTTTATTACCAGTTGTCAACGAGGATATTCAGGATGATCATTCTTATGAAGATCTTCTTAAATTTGCTTGCGGTTCAAAAGCATTTTTAGAGGCTATTGCTTTAGCAAGCCCTAATTTATACAAAGCTATTCAAATATGGTCTCAAACTAGTGAGGAAAACCTAAAAAAAATTTACGCCAGTGTTTTAAAATATTTTTTGAGGATGACTTCTAGGGCAACGCCTTTTGGAACATTTTCTTTTGTTGGATGGGGAACTTTTGCCGACAAAACAAACCTTAGATTTCAACTTTCCTTAGTGCAAAAGAAAGCTAGATTAGACATGGAATGGCTTAATTCTTTGGTTGATCTTCTTCATAAGGACTATGAATTTGTTAAAATGCTTAAAGTGATGATCAATCCAAATAGCATGAAAGAAGGGGGGAAAATTACACTGAGTCGTTTTAAAGCAGATGAGAAGAAATATGATGTTATCTCGATTAAAAATACGATTGTTACAGAACAAATTTTTACATTTGCCAAAAAGCCTATTATTTATTCTGCTTTGCAAGATAAATTATTTAAAATTTTTTCAGAATATCCCCAAGATAAAATAAAAGAATGCCTTTGGAAGATTTTTGAACAAGGATTTTTTTTATCTGAATTATCCTTTCGCATAGATCAATCTTTTAGCTTTGAAGAGTTCGCCAAGACTGTAAATAGGAAGTTAAATTATACGTCACATGATGAAACGCTAGCGACAGGCAATTTTCTAAAAGAGTTGGCAGGATATATACAAGCTTATGAAAACAATTCTATTGGACAGGGGATTTCGTTAATAGAAACTCTTATTGAGAAAGCAGGACCTTGGAAAACAGTTGAATACCCTCTTCAAGTTGACACATATCTTAATTCTGATGCTCTCCATTTAAATAAAAAAACTAAAGATTTGATGGAAGAAATAGCTACCGTGATTTATTGCCTCACGCGTAAGGTTAAACAATTTAATCCTATTGATGAATACCATAAACAATTTTTGGAGAAATATGGTGTAACACGTTTAGTTCCTATCCAAGAATTGACTAGCTCTATTTTTGGTTTGGGATTTCCTAAAAAGAAACAAGAAGAAGAATTTAATGATAAAAATAACTGGTTTGAGGATTTTCTTTCTTTACAACAGCCTAGTGTTATTCAAGAAATTAATGTTGAAGAAATTGTCAAAAAGAATATGGTAAATCTATTAGATACCGAGCAAAAAGCCCCTCTTTCTGTGGAACTGTTTCTTGAAATTACAGCTGATTCTCAGGAAGAAATGGATAAAGGTCATTTTAATGTTATTATGAACCCAATTGTAGGATCTATTCAAGCTGGAAGTACTTTTGGAAGATTCTTATATTTATGGGATCAATCAAAAAAAGAGTCTTTATGTCAATTTTTAAAAAAAGAAGAAGCCCTTCAACCCCATGTGGTACGTATAGAAGCATCTTTTACGCCTGTAAAAGCCCGTACAGCCAATGTCTGTTATTTTGAAAAAACCCGTCAATACCAACTACAATTTCATTATCAAGAAGAAAATGATTATTCTTTGGAATTAGATGATATTTATGTAGGCGCATATGAAGAAAGACTTTATTTATACTCAAAGAAATTAAACAAAGAAATTCAAGTTGGCTTAAGTACAGCTATAAACTCTGATTTGGCTCCTCCTCTATTAAAATTAATGTTAGACATTTCTGAAAAACATTTAGATAATTATAACCCTTTTATTCTTCAAGAACATCATCATTTGACTTATCTACCAAGACTGCGCTATAAAAATGTAGTTTTGAGCCCTGCAAGATGGTATTTTACCTTCGAAAAATTAGGACTTTCAAAAGAAGCTAAATTCTCTGAAATCGAGGTAAAATTGCAAATTGCGCTGCAAAAGTATAATGTGCCTGATTACATTTTTTTAACTGAATTTGATAACCGCTTGAAAGTAAATTGGAAACGGCTAAATGAATTTAAATTAATTGTAGAGAAATTAACGAGTAAAAAAGAAATCATCTTGTTTGAATATATTCCTTTGCAAGATGGCAAATTATTAGAAAGTGATAAAGGTTACCACGTAGCAGAAATAGTTATTCCTTTAATTAAAAAAAGGAATAAAAACCAAATTTCTCAAACCATTAATGCTTTTCCAACCACTTTGCAGATACCTATTTTGGAAAGATCAAAATTTCCTGGGGGAAGTGATTGGTTATATATAAAATATTTTCTGCCAATAGATTTGGAGGCGGATTTTATTACTATTTATTTAAAAAACTTTGCAGACTCTTTGATTCAAAATGGACTGATTGATAAATGGTTTTATTTGCGGTATATTGAAGAAAAGTCGCATATTCGATTTCGCTTGCATGGAAAACCCGATGAGCTAATGACTCATGTCTTGCCACTTTTATTACAATGGAATGCGCAACTAATAGAAAGAGCAATGTTAAGTGATTTTTCCCTTCATACTTTTGAAAAAGAAATCGAAAGATATGGAGGGCCTGCTGCTATGGACAGTGTCGAAGATATTTTTTATGCAGATAGTGTTTTATGTGCAAGTCTTATTAAAAAAGTAGATAAAAAATTAGTCCCCTTCTCCTTAGAATATATGTCTGCGTTAGCTATTGTCAATATGATGAAAGGATTTTGCCCAGATATTGATGCTATGGTTGAATTTCTCTCACCAATGAAAACACACATGAACTTATTAATCGGTTCGCGTACACAACTTAAACAGCTTATTAGATTCAGTTCTTTTTTGGTGAATAAAGCTGATCAGGAAGAAATGCTAAAATTATTTCCCTACTATGCGCATTTTTATGAACAATTTCAAGAAATTGATAAGGCTATTAAAAAATTTCACAACGAGATAGAAAAAATTGCAGCAGAGAATGTTCTTTGGAATAGTAAAAATTATATTTTTGACAGTATTATTCATATGCATTGTAATCGTCTAATGGGAACAAATCACGAAATGGAAAGAAAAGCTAGAGTTATTACGTATGCATTAATAAATAAGCAAAAATATAGTAATTTAAATCAGTCGATTTATGTGTAAGTTACTAACAATTGCTTTTTTCTTCTGGGCGTTTTTTATGGAGTTATTTGCTTGTCATCAAATAAATATCCAAAAAGAAATTGATAAGCGTGTGCAATATGGTTATAACAGCGCAATTGTAGTAGTAGAAATGATCGATGACAAAACAAAATATTATATTGCCTCCCCTCGGGATTCTCATCTTAGTAAAAAAGAGCTAGAAACTTCAATTTTTGAAATTGGCTCTTTGACTAAATTATTTACAGCCCATCTAACATTTTTATTAGCTAAAGAAGGATATTTTTCTGTAGACGAGCCAGTAGAAATGTATCTTCCCTTAGCAGTTAATATTCCTAGTTATCAAGACGTGAAGATCACTATGCGACATTTATTGACGCATACCTCAGGATTAATTGAGCCTTGGGGTGAAAATTATCTTTCTATTCAAGGTAACACTACTCCAGCTGCAGATTATACAATTGATGATCTTTATCGATATCTTAACCAATCTGAGCTTAAACAAAAACCAGGCACTAAAATTCAATATTCTAATCTTGGATATGGACTAATAGGACATATTTTAGAAAATATTACAGGAAAAAATTATTATGAACTTTTAAAAGAGAAAATACTAAGTCCGCTTCAGATGAATCGAACTTTTCAAGATGTCCCAGCAGATTTGATAGAATCAATGGTAGAGGGTACAAGCAATGGTCGACCAGTCCAGTATTGGAAAATTATTGCTTTACCGGCTTTTGGAGCTTTGAAGTCGACAGCCAAAGACTTAGAAAAGTATATAAAATTTTTATTTTCTAATAAAATCGATTTAACGGTGAAAAATGAACTCATAAATCCCTATCTAAAATGGGATAAAGAGGAAATTATCTCAACACCGGGTTTAACTATTGATTATAGGCATAACAGCCATTTTTATGCGGCTGCAGGAAAAACCCTAGGTTTTACATCTTTCATGGGATATGCTCCCAATGAAAAGAAAGGGATCATCGTATTAACAAATTCTGATTCTATTGATCAATTAGGCCACCATTTGTTAAATCAAAAATTCCCTTTACAAAGATTATTTGAAACCGTGTCTCTTTCTGCTTCCTCACTCGAAAAGTTTGTAGGTAGCTATCGTGGAAAAGGTGATTTAAAAGATTGTCTTATTGAAATTGTTAGAGAAGATAATCACCTTATTTTGAAATTAGATAAATCAGCACCACTTTATTTGTATCCTGCATCCCAAAATACATTCTTCATTAAGTATTTTGGAGAAAATTATATGCATATAAATTTTATTGAATCTCACAATCAAATTAAATTTACTTTTTTTACAACTGATGAAGAAAAAATATTTTTTTATAAGGTAGATTAAATTTATGGTTTCATTCAATTTTTTTAAATCCTATTTAATTTTGCAATAAAGCGATTTAAATTTCTTAGCATAGCTAAACTTTCCAAATCAAGATTTGACCTTATAAGAACTATAATCAAAAAAATTAATATATACAAATCCAAAACTTGGGTATCTAGAGAAAAAATTTTGCCTTCTATCTTTCAAATCAGTCTATTCTTTTATTTGTTTATCCTGTGAATATCCTTTTTCGATTGTAAACTAAAAATCTAAAGCCTTATCTTTAATTATAAGGTTAATTTGCTCTCCGACACTATTTCGGATAATTGCGAGCTATTTCCTTTTATTTTGACAATACCTCCTAATATTTTTTTAAATAATATTGACAACAGCATTTGATTTAGCTATTTTTAACGTTCTATCTAAAATTTTATTGATTAGTTACTATTATCAGCTTTAAATTACAAGGCATATTATGCAGACATTTAATTCTCTAAAGCAGCCATTGATTTCTTATGGGACATATGACCATATTGGAGGTATAAATTCGGATCCAAGTATAGAAAAAGGAGAGCGAATAGCAGCTGAATTAGATAAAACCGAACAATTAGCAATACAAAAGCTATTACAAAACCAATGGTTCTTTAAGAGAAATTCTCGTTTAAAAAATTTTTTATCAGACTTAAGCGAAGACCAATTAAAAAAAATTTGTTCGCATGTATGTCAACTTGATCAAGCATCTATTGATAAATTTCTAGAAAATATCCCTCTTAATTTTTTAGAGGCTTCACTTTCAGCAGACGTAAGGGCAAAAATAAGTGAAGTGCTCATAAACATGCAAGCTTGTAAACATTTAGCGCAGTCAACACGCCCTTCTACTGCATCATATACAACTAAAAATCCAAATTTAGCTGACAGACTTATTTTAGCAGTTGATTTAATTAATGACAGTAAAGGACCAAATAGTTTGTGGGAAGCAACCCAACTTATTCAATCACTTGTTATGTTATTAGTTATACCATTTTTTGCTTCTGTTGCCGTTAATGAGTTAATAGCAGAACACACACCTGACTATATAGACAAAACAGTAATTTTTGGCATAATGGTCTGCATAGTATTATTAACAGTTGCATCTTTTAAAACCTATAAATATTTACGCCCAATACCAGCCCAAATTCCACCATTACGTAATTGTACAAAAGATGCTATTGAAGGAAATATTGAACCTTTATTGTGTCGGGAAGATATTATAGAAAGAGTCTTATTATGCTGGAAATCTACTAATAATTCGGTTCGTCAGCATCCTTTACTGATTGGTAAGGCAGGAGTAGGTAAAACTGTTATTTTAATGGAATTAGCACGTCGTATAGCTTTAGGTGATGTTCCACAAGCTGTTAAAAATGTTTTAGAAAAAAAGAATATATTTGGTGGTTCAGCAGCTCTTCTTTTACCTACTAATCAAATGTTTGAAACAGAAGATAAAATAGGAAAATTTTTACATACTGTCGCTCCCTTTAAAAATGATATTATTATTGCTTTAGATGAAATCCATGTTTTAATGAACGAAGAGCATGGAGCACGTTACGGAGAAATGCTAAAATCAATTTTAGATACTAGCACAGAGGGACTGCCTTATGTGGTTGCCGCAACTACTCAAGAAGACTACTTAAAGTATATTGCGTCTGATGCCAGCAGAGCTCGGCGCTTTAAACCAATTTACATTAACTCATTAACTAAAAAACAAGTCAAGTTATTATTAAGGGAAATGATGAGACTACATTTTCCTGAAGTATCTATTACAGAAGAGGTATTAGAGCATATTTATTTACTTACTGAAAGGTTATGCAGAACATATAAACAACTTACTCAACCCGAAATTTCAAAACGTATTTTAACTAATGCAATTTCAAAAATTTTTTTAAAGGAATTACAACCCCCTCATGAAGAGGAATATAAAAGAACACAGATTAAGCTTGATAGTTTACAGTCACGATATATAACTTTTTTTGATACCAGTGATAGCCAAGCTGCTGAGATTAAATTAAAAGCTGTTAGACAAAAAATCGCAGAATTAAAAGAATGCGTTACTTCAGAATCTGAAGGAATAAAAAAATATCAAGAAGTAGCTGAAAAGATAGCAACATATAAACGAAAATTACTTTTGCTTGCCGAAAGTGTTGGGAAGACAAACAATAAAAGTAAAAGTAAAGAACTTAGGCATTTTATTTTTAATATATATTATAAAATACCTTATTTAAGAGAAAAGTTATCTCGGATAGAACAAAGCTATGGATTGGATATGCCAAAGCTTGATACCGATCTTATTACGGAATTGGTTACCGAATTTGAGGAGTCATTGAGGCAGACCCTAGATGGAGATAAAGGAAAAGAAAAAGAAATTTAAGTCATTAAAATTTTTATTTTATCATTATTCAAAGATAATATAACTGTTTAATATTTAATTTTAATATAGAAGGCATAATCTGCCTTCTATGCACCATACAAAATTACTTATTAGATGATATTAATGTTTAAGTAAAAACTTAATTTTTTGCAGAGTTTATTTACAACCCATCTCAATGCATATTTAGACATAATTCGAACTTGAAGACTAAAACTCTCATAGATCTAATCTCAACTTTTGCCTTTAAGTAAAATTACAGCATAAAAGACGTTTTTGTAGGTATGGAGCTAAATTTTTTACATCTGCCACTGTTGTAAAAAGTTTAAAGTTGCAAGATGTCACTTCCAAGTATTCTTTTAAATATTGAATAAAAGGAAAAGTGGAAATCACATGGCTAGATCTCTTTTCTATTTCTAAATTAATAGCTTGATTCAAAGCATAGCGAGCTACAGTTTGGCTAGCTTGTGCAGGATCTAATTTTTTGCCAAAAGCAGCGCAGAAAAGCGATGCAATCATTATTGTCGTTTTTGAGTTAAGATTTTCTCTACTAATAAGGAGGAAAAACCACCATTAAAGATTTCTTCTAATAACTAAAGCAATGCTCAAGCAAAATAAGCGAATTCATCTCATGCAATGACAGTTTACTAATTCGAATAATTTCCACTTCTATTTGATTTATTACAAATTATTCTATGTATCATTTGCACTATCTTAGGATCGATTTCTTTTGCGTACATAATAGGAGATTTACCAAAATCTTTATTTATTGTTGTGAGCTGAAGATCGAAAGGGCTATTAAGAAGTAATTGAAGAGAATCCAAATCTTTATTCTCGATAAATACATATAATAAGTGCTGTCTAAGCTTATCGAAATGAGGCCCCTCTGCACTTAAAATCTTTGTTGTCTCGGACAACTTTGTTTGCGCTCCACGCTGAATCAAGAGCTTGGCACCCTCATGATATCCAGATTCCATAGCGATATCCAAAGGTGTATGATCTTGATCATCTTGGATGTGAAGATCAATTTTTTCTTGGGAAAGTAGAAGTTTCATCATTTCCAGATTCAAATTTTTGGTCGCCACACACAAGGGTGGCATTTTATACGGATGATTATACATATTCCTTTTATGAGGAGAATATGTTTTATACTTCGCATTTATTTCACGAGAATCTGTATCAAACTTAAGAAGCAGCTTTGTTATTTCTACATTTCCTTTAAAAACAGCATAACTTAAAGTGTTTGTGATATCATGATCCGGTTGATGAGAATTAATTTTAGCTCCTGCTTTAAGTAATAAACGAACAACCTCAATCTTATCTGCACCAATTGCCTTGTGTAAATAGGGCTTTTGATTTATGTCTTCAAGACAATAGGGCAAAAGCAATTTTACGATCTCTAAACAAAACCTATTAGAAATAATCGCTAGATCAAAAGGAGTCGGTCTTACCCTGCTGACCGCTTTTGCAATCATATCTTGACATTCTATACTTTCAGCTCTTTGGATTAAATTTTTTAAAATATCAATTTTAGCTTCTGCTTCAAGTCCACCACTTACGCAATGATGAAAAACGGAGTATCTTATCTTATCTAAAAGCGTGATATCAGGATTATAAGAAAGAATGAATTTAACAATTTCTAAATCTCCACAATATAAAGCATGCATTAAAGGTGTCATTTCTTGTCTTGTATCTGGATGATTAATAAGGTTTTTATCATCTTGAAGGAATTTCTCGATTTCACCTTTGTTGCCATCTTTTATCGCTGCATGCAATTTTTCACTTTGGTTAGAAAGGTTTTTTAAATTTTCTTCAGTATTAGAAAAAATCTGTTTAAGAATTTTTTTAATTTCAATTTCGGATCGAGAATCTGTAAAATACATTTCCCTTAAACTAGAGTTGAATTTATTTTGAACGAAGGATAAGTCAGCACCACATTGAAATAACAGCTTTGAGGCTTCTTTCACTTTATTTCGATTATAATAAGGCTTACTAACGGCATTTCGTATAAAAAAATAAGCAACTATTTCCAAATAATTTTTATTATCATTTTCATTTAGTTTTTTTGGTAGCTCTTCTTCAGTGACTCCCTGGTTTTTAAGAGCTTTCAAAATAATCCTCATACCTTCTGTATTTTGTAAGTCTAACGCCTCTTTAAATAAAGATCGAAATCCTTGGCGATTAATTACCGTTGGATCAACTCCGAGTTTGATAAATAATTTTAAAAGAGGATTGATGATTTCCTGATTTTGCTTTTCTTGCAATTCAAAACTTGGGGAAGATAAGGGGGATATTATAGAGATATAAAGATGGGTTTTTAGGTGATCAACCTTTTCTAGTAAAGCTTGTTTATCAGTTGGACTAATAGGATTTCTTAAAACTTTTTGCAAGAATATATTAAGAATAGTTATAGCAAAACGATCTTTAAAAGATGGACTGATTAATAATTTATAAACGCCTTCTCTAGAGGTTAGACATGGGGTCAGGTGCAAAAGGAATTTGCTGAGATAGTTTGAAATTTTTGAACTATTTTGGAAAAGGGGATCTTTAGAAGTGCTCATTTTGAAGAATCGTTTACAATTGCCCTCTGTTTCGATGATTGCTTTAAACCGCGAACAAACTGACCTTAGATTAAGCAAGTTTTTTGAATTTTCCGTCAAAAAAGTAAAAATATGAGCAACGATTTCAACTGGGACTGATACCTCAAAGGGGTTATCAGATATGTCACTAGCTTCTGCTAGATTATTCTGAGCTTGAAAGCCAATTGGTTTGCTCTGGATCATTTTTACTCCCTAGATAGCTTTTAATAAAAAAAATTTTACCCTAAACTCTATTATGTTAGATAAAAAAAATCAAATTAGGGCATTTCAGATTCAAATTAATGATATGTATGATTCACGAAAAGATTAAGTAAAATGCTTCTAGGGTGATTAATAAGCTTAATTTTTCCTGAAAATTGCTAAAAAAATTTGTCTAAAGGCGATCAATACAGTCGTTTTTGATTCGAGAAAGAGTTCAAAAGGAAGATCCAAAAAAGCTCTCTTATAGCGCCAATGACATTTGAGATGGATGAGTTTAAATCAACAAGCTATGGCAATTTCCTAATTCGAATAATTTCCATTCCTATTTGATTTATTCAAATTTAGTCTGTAAATCATTTGCATTATCTTAGGATCAATTTCTTTTGCATACATAATGGGAGATTTACCAAATTCTTCATTTATTGTCGTGAGCTGAAGGTCGAAAGGGCTATTAAGAAGTAATTGAAGGGAATCCAAATCTTTATTCTTTATGAATAAATATAATAAATGATTCCTAAGTTTATCGAAATGAGGTCCCTCTTCACTTAAAATCTTTGAGTTCTCAGTCAACTTTATTTGAGCTCCAGAATGAATCAAGAGCTTGGCGCCCTCATAATATCCCGATTCCATAGCGATATCCAAAGGTGTATGACATTCATCATCTTGGACATAAAGATCAATTTTTTCCTGAGAAAGTAAAAGTTTCATTATTTCCAGATTCAGATTTTTGGTGGCAATATGCAAGATAGTCATTTCATTCCCATCCAGATCCTCATGCCTTGCATTCACTTCATGGGGATCTGTGTTAAATTCAAGAAGCAGCTTTGTCATCTCTACATTTTCATCAGAGACAGATGAATATAAAGGATGGTCTGCGTTAAATTCAAGAAGTGACCTTGTCATTACTACATTTTCATCAGAGACAGCTGAATATAAAGGATGGTCGGTATCGTAATAGTGCGGTTGAAAATTAATTTTAGCTCCTGCTTCAAGTAATAAACGAGCAACTTCAACCTGGTTCATCTTAACTGCCATGGATAAATAGGGTTTTTGATTTATTTCATCCCGATAATAGGGCAAAAGCAGTTGCACGAGCTCTAAAGAATCTTTATTATAGTTGATTGCGATACTGAAAGGGGTAGAATTTCCCCAAACGTCCGCTTTTGCAATCATACCAGCTTGTCCACTACTTACTGCATTCTGAATTAACTTTTTTAAAATATTAACTTTAGCTTTTGCATTAAGTTTACCACTTACGCAACAATGAAATACAGAGTATCTAGTATCATCTAAATGCGTAAGGTTAGGATTATAAGAAAGGATAAGTTCAACAATTTCTAAATTTCCATAATATAAAGCATATATTAAAGGTGTTATTCCGCCTCGTTTTAGATTTGGGTGATTAATAAGGTTTTCCTCAGTTTCAAGGAGTTTTTTGACTTTATTTGGGTTCTTTTGTTTTATCGCTGCATACAATTCTTTAGTTTGAATAGAGTCTTTTTCTGAATTTTTTTTAGTCCATAATTTAATATAACTTTTTTTTACAAATTTTTTGACATCTGTTGAAATTTCAAAATTATCAAAAGGCGTGACTTCGTCGTCATTTTCAATGTGAAAGTCAGCACCATGTTCAAGCAATAAGTTCACGGTTTCTTTCATTTTTTTTCGATTATGATAAGGCATAACATCGTTCTTTGTTGCATGATGAAGAGCAGTTTCTCTATAACCATTTTGTGTATTTAGCTTTTTGATTAACTCTTCCCCAATTATTCCCTTATTTTTAAGAGCTTCCAAAATGATCCTTATGCCTTCTGCGTTTTGTAGGGCTGCCGCTTCTCCTAATAAAGAATCATCAGTTTGACTATTAACTGCCGTTGGATCAATTCCAAAATTGATAAATAATTCTAAAAGAGGGTTGCAGTTTTCCTGGTTTTGATTTTCTTGCAATTCAAAACTTGAGGAAATTGTGTTGGGTTCTATGGTGATATGAAGGCGGGTTTTTAAGTGTTCAATCTTTTCTATTAAAGCTTGTTTATCAGCTGGACTAATAGAATTTCTTAAAACTTTTTGCAAAAATATGTTAAGGATTGTTATAGCAAAACGATCTTTAAAAGATGGGCTGACTAATAATTTATTAACACCTGCTTTAGAGATTAGGTATGGGGTCAGATGTAAGAGGAATTTGCTGATATAGTTTGAAATTTTTGAACTGTTTTGGAATAGCGGATCTCTTGAGCTGCTCATGTCGAAAAGCCGTCTGCAATTGCCATCTGTTTCGATGATAGCTTTGAATCGCGAACAAACTAACCTTAGATTAAGCAGATTTTTTGAATTCTCCGTTAAAAAAGTAAAAACATGAGTAACAATTTCAACTGGCATTGATACTAAACAAAGGTTATCAGATATCTCGCTAGCTGCTGCTATAGTATTCTGAACTTGAAAGCCAGTTGTTTTCTGAATCATCTTTACCCCTAGGTAGCTTTTAATAAAAAAAATTTATTTCAAACCTTACAATGTTAGGCAAAAAGAATCAAGTCAGGAGAGCAGTTCGGATTCAAAATATTGATATGTATGGTTTATGAAAAGATTAATAGAAATGCTTGTCGAGTGATTAATAAGCTTAATTTCTTCTAAAAATTGATTAGATGATGAATTTGAAACTTGTATAAATTTTTTTTCATTTTTGGGATCAATAGGGGAAAATATGTGTAAAAAGTAATTTAAAATCTCTATTTCTTTATCATTTTATCTAAATTTTTTTTCTAAAAATCATGTGCATAGCAAAGATTGTCATTTTCAATTTAATCCACTATATGGTTTCCCAAAGAATACGAATAGCGGGCTGTTGGTTAAGAAAATATAGGCGTTAAAACTTAATTAAACTTGCGCTCACCTTATCTTTAAATACATACTTTTTGATAATATCTCGAGTTTAAAACTCATTATCTTTAAAACATAAACTTACTTTTTAAAAAGATTTCACTGATTTATAAAAAGGGCCAAGATTACATGTATTTGGAAGAATTGGAAAAATTGATCGCAAAGGGCGAATCAGAAAACTTAGAGTTAAAAAAAACAACTGGACAACGAGGAGAAGCTTCTAAAACAGTTTGTGCTTTATTGAATGGCTAAGGAGGTTTTGTCTTTTTTGGTATTTCAGATAAAGGAGAAATTATTGGTCAAGATGTAAACGCAAAAACGATTGAGGATGTCTCTCTTGAACTTCGTAGAATTGAACCGCCAGCTTTTCCTGACATTGAAACTGTTGCCGTTGGAAATAATAAGGCGGTGATTGTCATAAGAATAGAAGGAAAACTGGGGACTTATTGCTATGATGGGCGTCCCTATATCCAGCATGGCCCAACGACGCAAATCATGCCTCGAATAGAGTATGAAAAGCGTATTTTAAATAAATTTCATGCTCACCGCAGATGGGAAAATGAACTTGCGCTTGATTGGGTGACAATGCAAGATCTTGATGAAGAAGAAATTCAGTTAACACTGGAAAATGCTGTCAAGCTAGGACGTATGAGACAACCCTCTCATACAGATTCAGAATCAATTTTAAGAGGTTTGGGACTTTTTGATGGTGGGTATCTGATTAATGCAGCTATTGCATTATATGGGAAGAGTAAAAGGCTTTTTTCAAGTTATCCTCAATGATCCATCAGACTCGCCAGATTTAGAGGCTCTGATCGATTAAAGAAGTTTATGGATAACCGAGATTATTGGGGTAACGCTTTTGACTTATAAAACGAAGTGAAACTTTTTTGCTAGACCATATCCCTATAGCTGGAAGGATAGTACCGGGAAAGACTGTTCGAGAAGATTATCCTCTTTATCCCCCTTTAGCACTGAGAGAAGCAGTAGCTAATGCAATATGTCACAGAGATTATACAACTCCGGGAGGATCTGTTGCGATTGGGATGTACGATGATAAACTTGAGATCATCAATCCAGAAATCCTTTATTTTGATATCACGCCCGAGAAATTAATTCGGCCACACGAATCAAAACCCTGGAATCCTATTATTGCAAATGTATTTTATCGTGCAGGAATTATTGAAAAATGGGGCATGGGAACACTAAATATTATAAAATGGTGCAAAGAAAATAGAAACCAAAACCCAATATGGGAAGGTCGATCCCAATCCGTTATCACAACTTTTTTCCTTCCACTTTTTTTTCTACTGGAAAAAATCTGATGAGCAAGAAAAGTTCATTGGTCATTTGAGGCCCAAGTCAAGGTCCGAGTCTTTAGAAATTGAAGTACTCAATTTGCTTAAAGAAGGACCTCTATCTAAATCAGAAATTTCTAAACATATAGGGCATAAACATATTTCTGGAGGGTTAAAGAAAGCACTCAATCAACTGCTGAAACAAGAGAAAATTGTTCAAACAATACCCGAAAAACCCAATAGTAGACTTCAAAGATACAAATTACACGATTAAAACCTAAGCTTAAAAACTAAAACTTTGGCATTTCAAGAAAAACATAACACTCGATAGCCGGTTAGAATTGAGACATATTTTAAAAGAAACTTTCTCAACTTCTTAAGTTAGGAAATTATTTATTTAAGAATTCTAAACTGCAGAACTCTACAACTTGAAATGTAAGTGTGATAATTCGGTAATTTTTATTTCATAAAAAGTATTAAATAAACGTAAAATAATAGTGCTAAAGGTATTTTTTGGAGAGCTCTTGAAAAACCTCTAAGTACTTTAATTCTTTTTCATACTCTTAGTGTAACCCAAACACCCAGTTAAGTTGAATGGGTATTTGGATTACACAGGCAATAGAGGAATCTAATGTTTTTGAGCCGATTCCAAACTAATCCATGAGAAATTAATTCAACTATGAAAATTTATTACATTATGGGAGGAATGATATTGGAAGCCATTGCAGAATATGCCAAGACCGAGAATTAAATGTTATTAGAGAAATTCAATTGAAAGTCTTAAATGCTTATGAAACAGACTTTGTCAAGGGCGCACCACCCCTCATTAGTGGTGGCCCTAACAATATCTTGCAAAAAAGCTCAAGACGTCTACAAAATTGCACTCTGACTCTCGGTTTGCTTAATCGCTTATTTGTAAGCTATTTTGGATTGGATAATATAATAGCTCTCAACATCTCCATACCAGTGAGGCCTGATTCCAAATTTTTAATTTGCTCGGGGTTTTGCAGATTTTTGTTACTAGACATTGCAACCTTATTATTAAGTTCTTTATTTTCAGTTTTAAGCAAAAATATTTCCTGATTTTTTTCTTTAATTTGTCTTCGAAGAGTATTATTTTCATCGCTAAGGATTGTAATTCTGTCTCTAAGGGCATGAAATTCATTAGAAAATTGATTTGCTTGTTCTTGAGCTTTCGAAAGCTCATCAGAAAGCTCCTTAATCCTTGTGTTTAATTGTGTGTTTAATTCATCTTGTTCCTGTTTTGCTGTTTGTCTTTTTGCTTCAATCAAATCACGTAAAGATTCTAATGTTAACTTGTTAGATGGAAGTGGTCCCATAATATTTACCTCTTGAAAAACACAAGTCGATGAAGTTTGCATCCTTAATTTTATGTCGGATCAGCTTGCAAATAGAAAGAAAACCAGATGACTCAATATTGTAAATGAGTTTACTAGGGAGAGTTTGAAAATGATTATAGTCACTTGAAATTTTCTTTTTTTATTCATTAATTCAATCTTCGTTTTAGGACTTTAAAAGTCATCAAGCTGCAGAAAGCTTATTGACTATGTAAGTGTTAATACTCATTCCATTTTGAGCTGCCTGTGTCGCAATTTTAACATAAAGATCTGAAGGCATTCTTAAGCTGAACTTTCCTGAGTACGACTTTTCTGGCTCTACTCCTCTTTCCTTACACCAATCAATATAGTCATCAATAGAATCCCTAAAAGCTTGCTCGATTTCGTCAACAGTTGTTCCTTGAAAAGTAATAACAGCTCTTAGTCCTGTTACTTCTCCATGAAAAATACGAGCTGCATCATCATAGAGAACAAAACCAGAATAATTTTTATATTTTAACATGGCTTTACTCCTGCATTTTCTAAAAACCTACGTACGGAAATAAGCGCGCCTTTATCCGTTTCTTTTTGAGGATGCGGACGATGAAAAACGGCCTCTTGGCCGTTTAATAGAATTCTGATTCTTGAGCCTTTCCCTTCTTGAGTATCTGCACCAAGAGCAGCGAATAGGGATTCAACGTCCTTCCATTTAACGCTTGCTTGAACTGGCTTGGCAAATATCGCTTGTAGTGTAGTCTGGTATTTCTTATTCATAATTTCATGATATCATTTTTTGGCATCACAATCAAGACATTCCTATATTTACGACTTTGTCATAAGTTCAATTTATGAGAAAAATTTTTATTGATCTGCTATCTTTAATCGAATTCTTGACAAGCTAATCGCGGAAAGAAAGCTTTTACTTGAAGATTTTGATAAATTTGAAGCAAATTTATCAAAGATTTCGAACAAGGTAATTTAATTCCTGGAATGAGAGAATTAAGGAAGGCACGTATTAAAACTTTTGCTAAGGCGAAAAGCGGTGGATTTCGAGTAGACTATTTAGATTTTCCTGAGGTTGGAATTACCTATTATATTGTTATTTACTCCAAAATTGAAAATAAAATATGTGGTGTTGAAGGATGCAAGGGATGGTGTGATGCCAATGCAATTACAGCCCTGGCTTGGTGTTCAAAAGTTTTAAAGCTCCCCAATGTCAAGCAGGTTGTGCATTAGCAGTATATGCTATTCAAAAAGGTTGTCACTGGTGTTGTGATGGCCAAGGATTTTACAAAAGATGCATAGAACCTTTTGGGTATATTGTAGACTATATGGAAGAACCTTGCGATCCTTATTGGGATTAATTATGAAAAAAGACGGTTGGAAAGGCTGGATAAGTGTATCAATTGGACTGCTAATATTAATTTACTTTGTTTATCAAGGCGATTACAATATTATTGCAATTGCGGTGTTTTTTTATATGGCTTTTTGGCTGTTGAATAAATATACGAACAATAACTAGTCTACAGAATACTTTGCTAGACAATACAATCGCGCAGAATAATTTCAGCTGGCTATAAGCATTTTGAATTTCCTTTAAGCCCATGCTTCGCTCAGGCTAGGTGACAATTTCAAAAAAACAATGCCTTATTTGGGTTATTGTTAATAGTTTGAGAGATGACCTTCATTTATAAGTTATCTTAGCCTTTATCTGCTAAATCGTTTCCAATTTCATATAGAAAATCTGGAGAAATATCAGCTCCATTGTCCCATACATCCTTATCCAATTATACAGTTTTAAAATAAGAAAATCCCTTTAATAATTTGAAAATTCCTTTTTCTAAATGTCCATTTAAATCGATAAGTTTAGTCTTATTGTCTTCAAATGTAATAGCCAACTGATAGGCACGCACATATTTTACATCTTTCGCAAAGTGCATAAATTACCTATCTGAGCTAATAGCTCAACTTCATTTAAAGAGTTTTTTGTTCCAAAAAGCTTTTAATTCGACAAAATTCTATGACAATGAAAAAAAGTCTATTCGAAAACAAGAGCTATTATTTGATTGTGTAAGCTACCTTCAAATGTAATCATCTAAAATGTAAGATGCAATTCCTAAATATATTTTTGAAGCTTTCAACTTTGTTCCTCAATTCCCATTTCATAAACTTATTTATATTTATCAAACTAAATTTTTTAAGTTTATTTCTTCTGTTTAAAAATCCATTTTTATCTTTTAATTTTTTGTGTTTTATCTAAATAGGGTTAATTCGTTGCAATTTTTTGCGATGTAAATTGCTATATTAAAAATGTCTTAAAATATATCTAAAAGCATTTCTTATAAAAAAATAAAGATTTAAACAAAAAAATGCGCATTAAATTTTCTTATTAAAAAATATTTGATTGTTTTAATGTGTTTTGTGCAGGTTTTGTTTTTATTATGTTTAAAAGCAAAATGCTATTAAATGAGGAGGAATAATATGTTTAAAAGGCATTAAAGCACTATTTTGAAATGAACCATGAAAAATTTAAAAAAAATGTTGAATTTTTAACAAATATATATAGGATAAACTGGAGGTAATCATGACAATTAATCTTCGTATTGAAAATCCTGGTGAAATTATTATTAACTCTTTTAATGTTCTTAATTCTTGTATTCAGTTTCAAAATGAAACCCAAATCAACGATGAAACAGGCTATTCTTCTTCTCCCCCTTCTGCTGCTCAGGCTGCTGCGAAAAATTTTTTTAGAGAAATTGGTGCGCCTTCTTTATATTCTAAGTCAAGATTTTTAGCCGATTTGGGCATTCAGATGGCTGCTTTTTTCAATTTTGGCCTTTATAGATTTTATTTCTATCAAATTAAAGATATTTCTGATTTCACCGATTCAGCTGCTTTATCACTACGACTTGATAAAACTAAACAGATTGCTGATAAAGCCATTCAAGAATATCAAGCTTGTATGCAATTAATGACCAATGGCATTGCTCGAGAAGCAATTAGTTTTATCCCAACTTTTATATTAGATTGTTTTTGTGACCAAAAATTTGTAAAAATAACAAAAATCATCGAATCAGATTTACTTGCTCCACCCCTTGACTACGCTGTTTATTTAATGGATCAATTTTCTGAAGATAAATTGGAAAATTTTCGTTTATTTGCTCAAAAAGTAAAATATCTTAAATTACCACCTGATTCTTGGTCTTTCATTGATTGTGAACAGCTTACAAAAACAATAATACCTGCTGAAATTTACGTGAAAGTTCATCATCGTGCCATGAGTGACATCAAAGAATTACTTCATCAACATTTTGTTACTAAACTTGAAAGAGATACCGTCGATGAATATGTAGATATATCTAGTTTTTTTCAAATTCAAAAAAAAAGGGTAGAAGTGTATGAACAACATCAATCTGGGTAATTCTAATACTTATTATCCAGAAAAAAATTTGCCAGAAAAGTTAACAGAATTTGTCTCTCCTTGTGAAGACTTTCATTATGTAGGCCAAAAGGCTTCTTACGATGAACATATTATATTACGAATAAAATTAGCTACTCAGTCAATCTTTAGATTTATATGTCAAGTGTTCGAATGTATCAGTTATTACGCTTGTTTATTAGCGAATGGGCTTATTTCAATAAAAGCTAAATTGCTAGGTGTTGATTTTCATCTTCATCTTCAGCTATTTACTATTAATATTCATCATGGTAGCCCAAATATGCAAAATGTTCCTCCGGGTAGTATATTGACGTGCTAAATCATGATACGTATTCTATTCAATAAATATGTTAAAGCGACGAACGCACTTTAAGGTTTTATTTGAGCTGACCAAAATTTATTATATGAATTTAATGCTATTGTAACTAGTGAGTTTGAGAAGCTGTGGCAAGATAATAAAATTAACGAAAGAATACAGGAAAGGTCATCGATCAACTAGATCAACTAGTTGATTGATAAATAAACACGTTTTTCTAATGAAAAAACGGAAAACTATCCACGTTTTAAGAACTAATCATTGCCTTTTTACCTAAAATTAGTTTAGGCTGAGGATATGAAACGTGACATCTCTATCAACTACTTGAAAAGATGGCTTCTTACGGAGTATTAAGGCAAATATAAATCTAGAAAAAATGAGAAGCCAGACAACCAGTCTGTTGGATTCCTATCCAAATTTCCAACTGACAATAAAAAAATTTTTTAGCCTTTCTTCTGCATAAAGAATTCATTAGAATTCATCCGAACTTTTAGATTCAAATCTTTCATCCCGCTAAAATTAAAACCTAACAAAAAACCATGCCATGCCTTGCCGAACTACACCTCACCACACCGTGCCAAGCCTCGCCATATAATAGTTCGATTTATTTACTAGCCAAATTTTGTAAAACAAAGTGAGTTAACTCTAGAAAAGTTAAGAAAAACCCATATTAAATTCAGAGTTTTTTCTATATCATAATAGCTTAATTTATACTAAGCTGCTGTATTTTGTTTTAATCAAGCAATATTTTCTATACCCGATAAAAACCTTGCCTTACCATGCCAGACCTTGCCTCACCACAACTCACCACGCCCCGCCTTGAAATCTAGAAACTAAAACGCAAACTACTTTTATCTGTCTTTAGATTAACTAAACAATATTGGCTTGTTTCTAATAAGCAAATTTCATTTCACAGAAGGTCCTATTTCTGGCAACCTAGCACAAAAATAAAATAAGTAAAATATTTTTTAAATTTGTTGAAATATTCCGGTTCCACTTACGATTTGTTTTTTTGAATACAAACCACATTTCCCCTGTCATTTTGTTTTCGTCCCTTCTGCTAATTTGAATCAAACGCTAATACACATAGATTTCAAATAATCATTTTTATAGCCAAAAAGTTATCTTTAAGAATACGATAGGTTGTTTAATTCCCCTTCAGGTAATATGCTAAACATATTTTTAAAAAAAGAGCTTCCCCCTTTAACAATTCTTGATATTCATCAAGCTTCAAATAGATATAATCGACCGCTGCCTTTATTCAACAGCTTTATCCAAGCAGGTTTTCCTTCCCCTGCGGATGATTATATTGAAAAAGCTCTTGATTTGAATGAACTTGTTATTCAGCGCCCTGCCGCCACTTTTTATGTGAAAGTCCAAGGGGATTCGATGCAAGATGTGGGAATTTTTTCTGGCGATATTTTAGTCGTTGATCGCTCTTTAACCGCATATCATAAAAGCATCATCGTTGCTGTCTTAGACGGAGAATTTACGGTTAAAAGATTATCAGTAGAAACAGAAAGAACTTATCTTTTAGCAGAAAATAGCGCTTATCCCCCGCTTAAATTAAATCCAGAATCGCAGTTTGAGGTATGGGGAGTTGTTACTTATGTCATCCACAAGTTGCGATAAATCTCTTTTTGCACTAGTAGATTGTAACAATTTCTATGCGTCTTGTGAACGTGTCTTTCAACCTCATTTGGTTGGGAAACCTGTTATTATTTTGTCTAATAATGATGGATGCGTCATTGCCCGCTCAAACGAGGCCAAGGCCTTAGGCATTCCCATGGGAGCCCCTCTTTTTCAATATGCCGATTTAATAAAGAGAAACGCTGTCCACATGTTTTCTTCCAACTACACTCTCTATGGAGAGATGTCTCAACGGGTGATGAAAACCTTAGCTCAATGGACTCCCGATCTTGAAATTTATTCCATTGATGAAGCATTTTTACGGCTTGTGGATGACCCTTCTCTTCTCTCTTGTGCCCAGCAAATCAAACACACCGTTTATCAATGGACAGGAATCCCAGTTTCTATAGGGATTGCTCCCACGAAAACATTAGCCAAGGTGGTTAACCGCTACGTTAAAAAGAAACAAATAACCGAGGGATTCTTTATCTTAAACAAAGAAGCAATGCGAGAAAAAATCCTGAAAGACTTTGAGGTCAAAGATATTTGGGGAATTGGTCATCAAATTAGCGCATTACTCCATCGCAACAACATCAGAACAGGTCGGGAACTCATTAATAAAAATGACGATTGGATTCAAAAAAATCTTTCGGTTGTGGGTCTTCGAACGGTATGGGAACTACGAGGCATCTCTTGTTTGCCACTGGAAGAGGCTACACCAGCAAGAAAATCTATTGTATGCTCAAAGTCATTTGGAGCAGATGTATATGCAGAAGTAGAGCTGGTAGAAGCGCTCTCTACTTATGTCGCTTCAGCTGCAGAGCGCCTTAGAAACCAAAAAAGCCTAACTTCTTGTTTAGAAGTTTTTTTACATACCAGCCGATTTAAAGAAGGTCAATCTTATCATCCCTCTATTCATGTTACTTTACCTGTGCCATCGGATTATACTCCTCAGCTCACTCATTATGCAAAAGAAGGACTGCATAAAATTTACAAAGAAGGTTTTGCTTATAAAAAAGTGGGCGTGATGCTTGGTGGAATTGTTTCTAATCAAGGAAAACAATTAGACCTATTTGCAGAGCCAAAATCAAACCTCCCCAAGCAACGCATTCTCATGCAATTGATGGATAAAATGAATGCAAAATTGGGCAAAGGGGCGCTCAAATTTCCTGCTCAAGGGATTCAACAAACATGGAAAATGAAAAGAAGCCTCTGTACACCACACTATACGACTTCTTGGAAAGATTTGCTCCAAATCAAAATTTGAAAAAGCTTTTTTTTGTTCAGTAATTGAGACAGAATTATGCAAAATTACTTTTAATAAATGGGATAATGCGTCAGCTACTCAGATTCAGAATACCTTGCGTTTGCAATTCATTCTCAAAATGTTTTATAAAAATGTTTTAAATATTTTAGGGCTTCTTTATTTATTCTCACAAATTCCACCTTAAATTCATATTTTTATAAAATTTAGTTGCCTAAAATGCAATTTTAAACAAATCAATATTATTAAAACCTTTATCTTTGAAATGATCTTCTAAATTTTCAATTAATTTTTTTATATCCCCTATCAGGTAGTACTAAATAAGTAAGGCTATTCCAATAAACTACTCTAATTGGATAAACTAATGTCTTAATTCAAAGTGTGGTAAATAATGGGGCTAAAATTATTAACAGACAAAGAATTAATTTTATTATCAATGATTTACCTGGGGATTTAAATGTACAAGTCACTTGTCATGAGAACGATGAGCTAGAATTGGCTAAACTTGAAGGAGATGAGCGATAGAGTTTAGCAGGAAATAGGAAAAATGATCTGTGGCTATGGCTCGTTTTTCATAAAAAAAGTTGCCAAGTGTTGGCTAGGCAATTAGATCCTCGAGATAAAAAAACCGCTGGGCTTCTTTTTGTAAAACTGCCTGAATCCTTAAAAAAAGCCCTCTATTTCACGGATAAATTTAATGTCTATTATGAAACCATTCTTTGGAGCAAACATCAAGCAGTTAGCAAGCTATCTGGCCAGACAAGCTACATTGAAAAATTTAATTTTACTCTTAAGACAAAGGTGTGCAAGATTTGTAAGGAAAACACTTTCATTTTCTAAAAAGCTAACTAATCCCATTTAGTTAATAAAATATTTTATTTGTGATCACAATAGACAATTGAGAGCCTTACCTATTTAGCACTACCACCCTTTGGTTAAATCTAAATAATAATCTTTCAAATTTTAAATTGATTTGGATGGTTGTTTTTAATAACATTATTTCAACGTGAATTCTTGTTAAATTAAAGGATAGCCAAATTATGCAAAGCACTCATTCTATTTATCCCCAATTTTTCAGTGAACAACCATCGAAATTAGAAGATTTAGATAGCCTTGATATGGTTTTAGACGCTATCGCAAAACAGAAGCATTCCAAAGCCATCGAAAAGTTTAATGTTTTCATGGCCTCTTTGCCATTACAGGTTGAAAAAAAGGTGCTTGACAAGATTTTTGTCTGCCTCTTAACACTTATTCCTGTGATAGAGACTCCCCAAGAGATAAATGAGAGTGTACGTTTATTGTTTAATTTGACAGCAGGCTCTTGTTTTGTAGAAGAGCAACAGCGAATAGCTATCGAACTTGCCAAGTGGCACTACAATAAAGGCAAACAAGAAAAGCAAGAGGATAAAAAACTAATCTATTTCACTGATTCCATTCACTATGTAGGAAAAGCTCAGATTATCTCGAAGGCTTCCTCAGATCTTCAGTGTTTGGCTTCGCGCCTTTTTAAAGCGGCTTCGACCTCTCTTAGCTTTTTTAAGCGGCGCTTAGAACTAGCGGTAGGGAAAAACGATAGCCAAAAAGTTATACAAATCGGTACCGATCTTAAAACACGCTTTAAACCTATCTGTTGCGTGGGTGAAAAGCATGCTTTAGTTAAATTATTTTATAAGCAAGTGCAGGAAGTTGTTTCGCATACATTAAAAATACGGGGGCTAGAACGGATAGAGGCAAGCGGGCTACGTAATCTAGATAAAAAAATGCGCCATTACTTAACAAATGACTCTCTTCCTACTGATTGTTTTATCACGACTAAATATCGAACAGAATTAGATAATTATCGCAAAAATTTCTACAAGCGTTATCAGGCGATTGATCTGCAAAATTTTACAATTGAAGAAGTGTATGCTTTTCAAAAAGTAGTTTCTGAGCATTTGATCACATTTCTGCACGCTTTAGTCAAAGATGCCATTGCCATTTTAGGAGATCCTCCTTGCTTCTATGATTTACGAGCAATGGGGTCTTTAGCAAAAGAAGAGGTTTGCCCCTATTCAGACTTGGAATGGTGCATTCTCATTGAAAAAATTGAGCATCGACCTTACTTTGTGAAATTAGCCCAACTGTTAGAGCTACAGATAATAAGCTTAGGAGAGGATCCAGCGCAGAATCTACCTGTTTTTACTAGTTTAGCGACTAAACATCGCTCTGGTTTCCATATCGATTCCGGAGGCAATCCTGTTCGTAATAAAGATGATCTTATCAACACATCCGATGGGTTGGCTCAGATGCAAAAAATGGAGGAATATTCTTCTAATTCGCCTAGTAATACGCTGCGTAAAACTATTTCCTTTCATCAAACGACCCCAGCACTCTTTGATCTTTATCAAACACAAATGCACGCCTATCTCGATGAAAAGCTGCCGCAAACAGGGGAAGCCAGACGCAAGAGTCAGGCGTTGCAACTACTAATAGATCGCTTGCAGACTTATGAAGAGATTTGGTCCAATTCTTTTCAAGAGAAAATTATCGATTTAAAAAAAAGTTACACGGAACTGCTCCACCATCTTTTAAATGATTTATCTCTTTATTTTGGCATGAAAGAATCCAATACCCTCAATCTCATCGATGCATTCGTAAAAAAGGAAATTTTCACAACCGAAAGTGGCTTTTTGTTGCAAGAAGCGGTGGCAGCCATTTATTTAATAAGAGTCGACATTCATTTTAAGTATAAAGAACAAAAAGAAAACATTAGCCTAGAAGATTCTCATATTGAAAAAGAAATTTTGGAAAAGATTTACTGGCTTATTCTACGCCCTCTTTACCGTAAATTGAAGTTTTGCCTCTCTAACCTAAACTTTCATCAATTGAAGCCTTGCATTTCTAAGTTCAACATTCATTTTCAAAAAATTGATCTTCTTCAAGAGACTTATTATGGAGAGGAGCTGCACCCTGATAATATAGAAAATCTCAAGCCCTGGATGGCTCATTTCGTGCGTCATCTTGCTTCCAGACAACAAGCTAAGGCATTTGATCCGGATCAGGCTTGGCTTTGGCATGAAGCTCATTATCAAAGACTATCACATACGACCTTTACGGAACCTCTAAGAGAAATTTATCTTAAGGTTTTGGACAGTTATGCCTCGGAGGAAAATTTGGCTGCCTTAAGCGTCCATCTTGCCTCTATCCCTAATCCAAGTGGATTTAGGCAAAGCCAACGTTTAGAAGAAGAGCAATTTCAACAAGCGATTCTCGCGATTACGACCGATCAACCGAATCCAGCTGATCCCTTTCAAGTCAAGATCCGCTGTCCGGCAGTGCCTGATACCCGGTATCTCAGACAAGAAGTAAGCGAGCAAATCTTAGAAGGAACGGGCAATCTCAAACGGCAATACAAAAATAGCGCTCACCCCGTGGCGAGTGCCTCCTATGAAGGCTACCATCTACATTTTAAACAAAAACCGACGCATCCGCTGCTCGAATATGCCATCCATGCGCTGACGGCACGCATTGCAGGTCATCTGAGCCCTCCAACTGAACTAGCCCGCTTTGAAGTCGACATCAAAGGAAAAACATGGATCTATCCCGTTTTAATTTCCAAAACAATACAAGGGCAAACGTTAGAAAACGCAGAAAAGCTAGACGCCAAGCAACTGACCTGGGCTTGCCTATGTGCCTTATTGACACGTCCAGGAGATGGGCGGTTCCCCAACTATGTTGTCGAAGAAGAGACGCAACGGATTTTCTGCGTGGATAACGATATTTCTTTTGTTGAACCTGTGATTCACTATGTCGTCGGACATAGAGTGCATTTTTCCTCTGCTCTTTTTTGCCTAGATGCTAAATACCATCTAGATTCTGAAGTATTGCAAGCTTTCCTCCGTTTAGAGTCTAACCTTATCCTCAATAGTTGGCTCGACGACTTAATCCAAAAAGATGAAATTTACCGCACTCTTTGCCTTTTTACTTCTAAAGAGGAAAAACAGTTATATGAAGAAAACCCAGAAGATCGCTTTAAAGGAACGCTTCTCTTGCGCAGCGGGACGGTGACAAATGTACTCGTGCAATTTTACCATTTGCAAGACTGCTTGCAACAAACCTTAAAAGAAAAAAAGAATCTTACCCCTCTTGATCTTTTACCTTATCTCGTCAATTTGCACGACAGTCAAATGCAACCCTTGGACCGCTGGGTGTACGCTAAGTACAAACAAGCTGCCGCGAGCAGCTTAGATCCCAAACAAAGACTACAAAAAGCGATCAACCGCCAGATAGAAATTTCTCTCACTTCTGCCCAAGCCGACGCAGCCAGTTTTGGCAAACCTCCGACGTTTGAAGAAATTCAACAGCGTGAAGAGTATTCTCCTGAAAAAGCCCAAAGTGAACTTTTTGCATTTGCTTTAAGTCGATGTACTTCGCATGTTGCATTCGGAACAAACAAAGAGGGAGAATGGGTTGAAGCAGATTTTGGGAAGATGGTCAAAGGAAACACACCTGATCGGGAGCGGCAACGCCTCGTTTTACATGCCTTAAACTTTTTAATGAAAAATAAAGGTCTTCAACCACGCAAAGTGACGCTGATGAATTGCGCTGTTTTAGATCATATTACATTAAAACCTTTTTTGCATGTTGAACTTGACTATTTAAATGTAAGCGGCTGCCCGCTTATCAAAGAAGAAGCCATTCAAGAAATGGAAAAATGCTCTCCTAACCTTAAACAGCTTTATTTAAACCGTTGTGCCCAGCTGCGTGCATTTGAAAAATCACGCTTTCCCCTCACACCAACCTATTTGCAGTTTGCTAAATTAGAAGAATTGCAACTTAAGAGATGTGCAGCACTTACCTCAATTCACTTAGACGCCCCTCTTTTACGTATCCTAAAAGCCGATAAAAATTCCCATTTAAAAATGCTTTTTTTCAAAACAATGGCTCTCTATGTCAAAGGAAGTTTCATAGAATGCCCAGCGTTAGATTTAGAGACAATCAAAAAGAAAGTACTAAATAAAGATTTAAGAGGAATAAAAATTTCAGAAATTCACCGTATACAATTATTTCAACTTTATGCGAACGATTCAAACCTCATCTCACTTAACCTTTCTGGCAGCGGAATAAGCGATAGGGAAGCGGAAGTTATCGCTAATGGACTTGTTTCCAATACTACGGTTGAGCATATCAGTTTTTACATTAACCTAATAAATGATAAGGGAGCAGAAGCGCTTGCTCGGGCTCTTGCTTCCAATACTGCTCTTATCGGACTTGACCTTTCAAATAACAATATAAGCGATCAGGGAGTAGAATTTTTTGCTCAGGCTCTTGCATTTAATACTACTCTTAAAGAGCTCAACCTTAGTCGTAATCAAATAAGTGATAGGGGAGCAAAAGCATTTGCTAAGGTTCTTGCTTCTAATACAACCCTTAAGATTCTATGGCTTAACAATAACCAAATAAGCGATAGAGGAGCAAAAGCATTTGCTAAGGTTCTTGCTTCTAATACAACCCTTAAGATTCTATGGCTTAACAATAACCAAATAAGCGATAACTTGGCAAAAGATATTGCTCAGGCTCTTGTTTTCAGAAATTTGGCCTAACAGAAACTTAAAAATAGAATAAGCGATAAGGGGGCAAAAGCAATTGTTCAGGCTCTTGCTCCCAATACCACTCTTAGTTTAACGTAAGAAATTCTCAAAAATATTCTAGGAGCCTAGATAATGTAGTCACGAGACTTCTGCCCATATAGCAATACATCTAATATGAACTGCAACCAAGAATGGGGCTGTGTTCTTTACATAACGGGTCGCTATTCCTCTCCAGCGCTTCAAAGGTAAAAATGCATTTTATTAAAAATAAATAATTTTTGTATTTTCTTAATCTTTCGATTTTAAATCGTTGGTTTATTTCCATCGTTTGAAAACTTTTTAAGACAAAATTTAATAATAAAGATTTATGGTTTTTTTAAACGGTGTTGATAAATTTTCATTTGATAAAGCGCACCGTATCTAAAACCTCTTTGAGCGATATCCACGTTTCGCGAAAAAATTTAAAAGGAATGCTTGTAAAGTGATTGCTAAGTCTTAATTTTTCCTGAAAATTGCTAAAAAAAATTTCTTTCAAGGCGATCAATACAGTCGTTTTTGATTCGAGAAAGAGTTCAAAAGGAAGACCCAAAAAAGCTCTCTTATAGCGTGTCGATGACATTTGAGATGGATGAGTTTAAATCAACAAGCTATGGCAATTTCCTAATTCGAATAATTTCCATTCCTATTTGATTTATTCAAAGTTAGTCTGTAAATCATTTGCACTATCTTAGGATCGATTTCTTTTGCATACATAATAGGAGATTTACCAAATTTTTCATGTGTTGTTTTGTTGTAAGCTGGAGGTCGAAAGAAGAATTAAAGAGCAATTGAATGGAATCCAAATCTCTATATCCTATGAACCTGGTAAATAGCGGAACATTATAACTCATCTTCTAAGTTAGAAATACAGAGAAAACTCTACAATAGTCATAGACTTCATACCATTTATAAGACAAAATTTTCCATGATGTAATGAAACTAGAATTTTCCTCTTTTTAATAAAAAGGTCACGCATAATCAGAAAGCAAGCAAGCTAGAATTGAATTTCATACGATTAGGAAAAACGATATGTAGTAGGCTGCTGAGGGCTTGTAAGCACAAGCCCTCGATGAGACGATCGCATCGAATTTTTTATATTTATCAAAGCAAGGTTTCGACATCCCCTTCAGTACCATTTTCTCTACAATATTCATCAAGAAATTGATTAAAAATGTTTCGATCGGAACTATTTTCTGATTCATCAAGCTTTAAATTCTTTATGATTTTGCCGATTAGTTGACAAAAATCTTTGTACGCATCCAGCATTGATTTAAGCGGTTGTAGTTTACGATCGATTGCTGCTTGGGAGAGTTTCAAGCGATTTAGCTTATCAGAATAGTCACGAATACTTTGTTGTTTGTTGCTTTCTATTAATTCGCCTTGACTTTTAAGTTGTTCTATCTCAACAGAGAGGACTGAGTTAAATCCCTCGAATCCGCTGATTCGAGTTGTTAGCCTTATTTGTCGAGCTGTTAAACCGGCTAAATCTTGATCAATTTGGATGAGTTCTGTTTTTGAAGAGGGATGATCTTTTGTTTTAACATAAAGTTTTACTTCTGCTTTGCAGTCTTCTTGGTATCCATACCAACCAGGTTTATAAGAAACTATATATTTTCCTTCGTTAAGTTTTGATCGATCCTCATTGCAAAAAGACCCTGTTGTTTCTTCTTGCCTTTTGCCGGAAATTAATTCTACATGATTGATAGGTGTATTTTTATCATCGATACTAAATACATATTTGGTTGCTAGAAATCCGGCTGCGAAGAAAGAGCGAGGATTGATGGGTCTGTCTGGGCTCATCTTCTTCCAAAATATCCTTCTATCCGTTTGCAATTTATTTTTTCGCAGCTCTTTTTCGGCTATTTTTTCTTTAATCTCTTTTAATTCAGTTTTTGAATCAGCAATTATTTTTGTATTTGTTTCAATAGCTTCCCTTTTCTTACTAATTTTTGTCTCAATATCAGTTTTTTCCGAATAATTTAAAGAACTTATTTGAGACTCGATTTCGGCAATTTCAATTTTGAAATCATTAAGTTTTCGGTTACGTTGTTTTATTTTTGAAAGGAGATAAAGAAAATAGCCAGTCGTTTCCCGCAAAGTGGATTTAAATTTATTGTGCCCTCCTTCAACAAAGTTTTCCATCGTGAAAGATAAGGGGTTAGAAGATAATTCAAGGGAAATCTTTTTGTCCTTCCAAGCTTTAATTTTTTGCCTTGTATCTTTAGCAAAAATGTCCGCAACGATAATATTATCTAATTTCAATAGTTTTTTTAATATTTTTATTTTTTCTTGGTAATCAACTATTCGAGGATCGTTAATATGTTCTTTAATTGCGAGTTTTTGATCTTTGGATTTTTGCCCCCAAAACCAATTCCACCAGGTTTGCTCCTGCGGTAATAATCGATTTCTTTCCAATTCTAAATTACGGATAGCCCTTAAAATATCTTTAGTAACTCCCTTCTTACTTTTTCTTTCATGTCGTGCTTTACTTAGTTTGTCATTAACCACAAATAGTATAGAAGACATGACGCTTTTATCTGTTGGATTTCTTACAACTCGTTTCAATCGATCAATCATTTCTAAAAAAACATAAGCTCTGTCTTCAAAAGATGCCGAATTTATTAAAACAATCATTTTTCTTGGAGAGTAGGCTTTTGTTGCCATACGTATGGCTTCCGCATTGCAGATGTCATTTGCAGGGCCACCAGTATCAAAAATTCCCGCTGTATCAATATAGTTTTCATAAACTGCAAACGCTTTTGTCTTTGCAATGTCATGCCCCATTTCTGGGTAAAGAGTACCTTGTTTATTTTTATAAACAGCTACTAACTTTTTTGGGACATAGAGATTTTCCTCTATTTTAGATTTATCAATAGCTGAAAAATTTCCTGGCGAATCCGTTATTGGAATTTTATCATAAATAATTTTCGCTCCCTGTAGATAACCAATAAGTGTGCTCTTACCGGCGCCACTTCTGCCTATAACCAGTGTATAATCTTCTGATGAACACCCTCTAAACTTGGTTTCAATGTCTGAAAAAATTGTTACCATGGATGTAAAGAGTTCATTTAATTTAATTGTTCCTAACTCAAACTTGAGCTTGTGACTATTATATGTGTCAATTTGTTCGGCAAGTTTAAAAAAATCTACAGTAATTGGTTCATGAGGAGTTTCAACCACAGGAAGATGTTTAGGATAAGTTTTAGGGAAGCAAGGGATGGGCACAGAATTATATGAGGTCAGACATTTTTCATTAATGAAACATTTTCGAGTCATTAATTGATTAACCTTTGCCAGATAGTCATTGTTAATAGTTTGAATAACCTGGTTAATTTCTTCCCCATTCTGAGGTAGAGAAAATTGATTCGTAGGAATAGAATAGCCGCCAAAGCCTTTAGCATGCATCGTAATGCCCTTAATTTCCCTGTTTGCTAGCGATTTATTTAATCCATCCGCATGAGCTTTCAAACCAACAGAGCCTTTTTTAACACCTCCTTCTATTTGAAAGTTTTTTTGAGATTCCTCTTTTTGCGACTGAATATCAATTTCAAAAAAAATTTTATATCCTGTATAGACCCAAACGGAGCTGACAAAGGAATCACCTTTAACTTCACAACCAACTGTAAGAAGCTTTTTTCTTAGCTCGGGAAATTTGTTAAGTGTGCATTTACTGTAATCAATATGACAAGCGGCAAAGACAATTTTATCTACTCTTTCTCCCGCATTTTTAGAGCTTTTATAGTCAACTCCAGTACCGATAGTTGCTATGGGACAAGACAAATTAAATTTCCCACCATATTTGTTTTTAATTTTTTCGGAAGCTTCCTCATTTGTTGCCCCTATTGTATATTCATCGCAAGAATTAGCAGATTGAACATTGACTAAGTCGGTTGGAAATTTTACTAAGGTTCTTTGTAATAGCTTGCTCCCACTATTTTTAGCCAAACGGCTATATCCATGCCCTAAAAAATTTAAAGCATAATTCTTAATGGCTTCTATTTTTGTTTTTTGACCAAAGATATCCGCCTGTATTTGTTTTGCTTCATCAATTGAAGAATTAGACGTTGTATTGATGATGGCAGAAGGGGATATTAAGTTGCCTGTATACATGAGACCTCCTCTTTGTATAAATAAGACAAAATAAATTTTTAATTCTTAACGACATTTAAGCTATTTAAATAAGAAGAATCTATCAAACTAAAATTAGATAATGGGGTGTTAGATAATGGGGTGTAAGTTGTCTTCTTAAATTTTAACGATTTTTTTGAATTATTAAAAAATAAATATTCTAAAAATTTTATAATTTTTGATTTTTTATAAAAGTAACAGAGGCAGAAGATTTCTTAGTATATCTTAAGGGAATTTATGACCTGTAGAAATGTGAAGGCAATTCGAATCGCTATTATTAGAGGAACGAGTCTAAAATTTATCATTTATTGTGTATGGTTATTAATTATTTTTGGGGCTGTCCCAAATGAAGGAGCACATGGCCTACAAGAAGCTCTTATTTGTGATATTCCAGCTACAGAATGCTTGTTATGTCATCAAAAATTCACTGCTATCTTGTTACTTAGTTTTTTTACGATACTTTTTACGACAAAAATAAGCAAAAAATGATGCTCTCTCATTTTCCAAGTGAAAACAATTGAATGAATAAAAATCAAATTTTTAAAAAAGACCTAGGTAAAATGACAATGACAAAGAAAGAAGCAAAATTTTCTGCTTCGCATTACTGATCCGATCTCTTTTTTTTATGAAAACCCTTCTTAAAATTTCATAAGCTAAAACTGAAAAAAGAATAGATAAATAAAAATGAGTAACCTAAATTTTTAATTTTTACACAGACATTAGCAATAGTCAATGTTGTTCATGACTGACTAAAAACCCAAAATTTAGGTTAATAGTAACAATTCTTCTACTTTCTTAATTTTCATAGAAAATAGTCTGAATAATTGCAATAATCTCACTGATATTGGATTGACGCATTTGAAATCCTTTGCCACTGATCTTAAAATAGATTTAAAACAATTTGATTGGTCATATCCATCTGCTTTCAAAAAAAGCTTTACAATCTACAATCTTAGGCTAGAAAGCAACCCAGAAAATTTGACTTCTTAGACTTGCTGGGTTATTTTCTGGGTTTTAAAATAAAAAGTTGATCATGATTGAGGAATTACTGATTAAAGAAGAGGGAAAAACACTTGAGTTTAAAGAAAATACTAAGTCTTTGTAAAAAATTATTCAAACTATTATAGCTTTTGCAAATACAGCAGGAGGATATTTAGTCATTGGAATTAAAGATAAGACAAAAGAGATTATTGGGTTAACCAATGTGCACGAAGAAGAAGAGCGTATTGCCAATGCAAATGCAGATTCAGTCGCTCCTTTGTTAATTCCCTCCTTACAACTTCATACCTGGAGAGGAAGAGACGTGCTTCTTATTTCAGTCCCGCATAGCTTCGGCCTATATTATATCAGTTCAAAAGGAATAGAAGAAGAAACATATATTAGATTTGGTTCAACTAATCGTTTAGCAGATGCTACAACCATTTTAGAAATAAAAAGGCTAAAGGAGCATAAATATTTCGATGAGCAGCCAATTTTGCTTGTCCACTAAGCGAAATTAATTTTTCTTTAGCAAAGATTTATTTGCTAATAAAAAAAATTTACTGATCGCACCCCTAAATCGTTGGAACTTATTGTTTAATATCATGCTAAAGATCAACCCTCAAATGGAGTAATATTATTATTTGCTGACCATTATAAAGTTTTTTTCCCAGATGCAATCATTCGTCTAGGCCATTTTTTAGGAAAAGATAAATCACAAATTATGGACCAACAAGTCCTTGCGGTCCCTATCTCAATTGCTTTAAAACCTATTATTGCATTTATTCGTAGACACACTTCTACGGCTGCAGAAATTGGCGCGACGAGACGTAAAGACATTCCGCAATATCTCCCTGCTGTAATTAGAGAAGCTGTGGTAAACGCTTTATTACATACAGATTATTCAATTAAAGGGTCATCAATTCAAATAGCGATTTTTGGTGATCGCATTGAGATCACAAATCCGAGTTGTTTACCATTTGGATTAAGCTTTGGGGCAGCCCTATCAGGAATTTTTCAATTACGCAATTGTGTGATTGGCCGTGTTTTTAGAAAGTTAAATTTAATCGAACAAGGGGGTTCTGGGCTAGGAAGAATGATTAATATTTGTGAAAAACAAGGAATACCTGTTCCCAAATTTGAAGAGTTAGGAAATTTTTTTCGCACAACTTTATACCACAGTGTTAGTAACTTTACCAAAGTTGAACATTGGCAAAGACAAATTATTGAGTATTTAAAACTCCATAAAGAAATACTACCTAAGAAAGTCCAAACAATTTGGAATGTTAGTTCAAGAACAACAAGCTCGAGATTAAAAAAGATGTGCTTGCAAGGCATTCTTGTTGAAATTTCAACAAGTCCCTTCGATCCTCAAAAGAAATTTAGTTTAAGGAGTTAAAAAGCTATACAGACTAATATTGCATTCAAGAAAGAACTTCGCAATATGCCAGGAAATTAATTGGAATGATACATACTTTATTTACAGTTACAACCGACAAACAAGCATGAACTGCTTAAGAAAACGGTTTTTTATTTTATAAACCATTTTATTTATTCTATTTAATAAAATATTTAGTTGCCATTTTGAATCAATTTATCCTAGAACAAAATAATCTTATTAAATATAATCGCTATTATTTAACTAATCATCTTCTCTTAATAAAGATAGAGGCCTTATGCAGATTTCTTTAAAATCCCCTATGGAAGCTTTACCTGAAGAAACGAAGGTTGCCATTTTTAATCATCTTAAGAGCCCAAAAGACCTTGCGATGGCTTCTTTAGTCAGTAAAGCCTGGCAACAGCTAGCAGAGGATCCTTCCCTATGGAAAGCCCAGTTTTGTCGCCAATGGAAAAATCTGACAGCCTCGACTCGCCCTACCTTAAATTCAAATTGGAAGAAAATTTATAAAAAAAAGCATCAAATTCTAAAAGAAGTCAGACGTAACAAAGCCACATTATGTGAAGATCGATGTAAGCATGACACCTACCAATTACCTGGCTTTGCAGCAGGTGGAACTGTTAAATTAAAAGTAGAAAAAAAAGTGGCTTTCATC
>NZ_BCPZ01000388.1:0-178 GCF_001950615.1 Candidatus Protochlamydia sp. W-9 | reverse complement strand
GATTTCTCTAAATTTTTTGGAATAAACGGACTAATTTTCTCCTCATAGGCTAATTGATAAAGGCTGTCTTTCCAGCGCTCCATATGGCTTAGAATTGCTTCTCTATTTTGAATAAGTAGGTTAGCGCAGTGATTGCCAAATTCGAGATAGGGAAGCAACCAGAGATGCTCTAATATAT
>NZ_BCPZ01000387.1:0-219 GCF_001950615.1 Candidatus Protochlamydia sp. W-9 | reverse complement strand
ACCTCTGCATCATTTAAAACATTTGTTTCCCCAAACTAATGTTTAATATGCATGAGAGGTCAAAATGGATTTAATCAAATGATATTGTAGTGTGGATGATTTTTGGAAGTCTTTTGAGCAGAAATGGAATAAACAGTTAATTGATCATGGCAAAACAAAGCGAGGACCTCAACCTGAATGATCGATACCAGAGATGATGACAATTGTCATTTTATTTCA
>NZ_BCPZ01000386.1:0-143 GCF_001950615.1 Candidatus Protochlamydia sp. W-9 | reverse complement strand
GAATTATATTGTAGTGTGGATGATTTTTGGAAGTCTTTTGAGCAGAAATGGAATAAACAGTTAATTGATCATGGCAAAACAAAGCGAGGACCTCAACCTGAATGATCGATACCAGAGATGATGACAATTGTCATTTTATTTCA
>NZ_BCPZ01000385.1:0-2326 GCF_001950615.1 Candidatus Protochlamydia sp. W-9 | reverse complement strand
GGTACCGAAGTCGATGGAACTTTCTTAGCCATCTGATGGCAGGTCTTGCTAATTATTGCTTGAATCCATCCAAATCTCGACTGTTCTTTTCAAATACAGAAATCGAAGTAACTTAAGCTCCTAGAATATTTTTGAGGGTTTCTTACGTTAAACTGGCGTTAAAAGAGTGAATTAAAATATAAACACCAAGAGGAAGCATGAGAGTTCCAAAAAATTTTCTTAAATGAACTGGAGGAATGTATTTTACTATGGTTCCCCCTATCAAACTTCCTATCACGCCAAATAAGGAAAAAAGAGCGATGACCTTCCAATTGACATGCATGCCCGAACATTGAAGAAGAAAAGCTTGTTGAAAAAAAGCTGTTAATGCATTCAATGCAATGATCATTAAACTCGTTCCGATAGCCACATAGATAGATAAATTTAGGATGACTATCAAGATAGGAACAATAATAAATCCGCCTCCGACACCACTACAACCTGTCAATTGCCCAAGTAGAAAACCACTTAACAAACTCATCAACGTAGAATGGGAAGTATCTTTATTACGTTGAAGCCACTTTTTATCTTTTAACATTATCCAAGCAACAATAAGCATAACCGACCCAAAAATGAATAATTGAACTCTCCCGCTTATACTATGCGAAATGCAAGCACCAATATATGACCCTATCATTCCAGCTAATCCAAAAAAACATACTGTACGCCAATGAACTTGTTGACGAATGGCATAAGGAATAGCTCCAACTAAGGCAATAACCCCAACAATTGCTAAGGATTCTGCAACCGCCAACTTATCGGGACGATGCAAAAAAAGAATAAGAATAGGGACAGTAAAAATAGATCCTCCTGATCCAAGTAATCCTAAACTAACTCCCACAGCTAATGCACCAAAAAAAACTAATATCATTTTTCCCTGAATTTTGATTCATTTATATTGCATATCTTTATAACTTTAGTTATTTATATTCAAAGAACTAAAAATTAATTATGAGTAAACAAAAAATTATTTTACCTGAACAAGATGAAGATTTACTAGCTGAGTGCCAAGTTCAAACTTTTCGCTCAAGTGGAAGTGGAGGGCAACATATTAATGTTACTAACAGCGCTGTCCGTTTGATCCATTTTCCGACAGGAATTGTTGTATCTAGTCAAACTTTTCGCAGTCAATATCGAAATAAGCAAAATTGTCTCGCTAAATTAAGACAAACCGTGGAGAAACTGAATTATCGTCAACCTAAACGCATTCCAACTAAAATTCCTAGAACAGTTAAAAACAAGAATGTGGTAAAAAAAGAACGCCATTCTCAAAAAAAAATTCTACGTAAACCTCCTCAACTTGACTAAACGATAATAGACAAATGAAAACTGATTTAATTTTTTTTACTGACATTGCCCCATAATTAGGTCCATTTTAAAATAGAAAATTTTACTACCTATGCATTAATTGTTTTTAGCTCATAAGTCTTTCTAAATCCTTCCGGAGAAAGGCCATCTAGCGCGCTATGAGGACGCCATTTATGATAGTCTTCCCTCCATTCTTTTGCTAAGTTTTGCGCTTCTTGCAAACTTATAAATCAATGCTGGTTTAAAAATTCATCTCTGACTCGTCCATTAAAACTCTCTATTGTTCCATTTTGCATTGGTTTACCAAGTTCTATGTAATACCATCCAATAGAGGCTCCCTCCGACCATTTTAAAATAACCCTGCTTGTGAATTTAGTTCCATTATCACTGATCATTTGTCTTAAGATATCCTCTGTATTTAATGAACTCTTCCAACTCCCTTACCACTCTTAATCCAGAAAGAGATGTGTCTACAATCATTTGCAAACTCTCCCTAGTAAACTCATCTACAATATTGAGTCATCTAGTTTTCTTTCCATTTGCAAGCCGATCCGACATAAAATCAAGGCTCCAAACTTCATTGACTTGTGAAGCTTTTATCCGCGCAAGCCTTATCCCAACTCCTCGTCTTCGAGCTCCTCTTTTTCTAACTTTTAGTCCCATTTTCTGATAAAGTCTAAAAAGCTTCTTATGGTTAATCTTAAAGCCCCTTTTTTCAACATAAAATGAATGCGCCGATAACCAAATCGAGGTCTTTCAAGAGCCACTGTTTGGATGAGTACTTTTACTTGTTCATCTCCTTGCCTTTTCGACAACTATCGCCCAACTGATCGATGGAATCCCAACAATTTGAAAGCCTGTCTTTGGCTCAATCGATGATTTTCTATCATCCATTTAGCACAAAGTCGCTTAGCAGCTGGGCTTACCACTTTTTTGACAAGACATCCTTTAAAGCCACAATGTCTAAAGCTTGGTCAGC
>NZ_BCPZ01000384.1:0-10462 GCF_001950615.1 Candidatus Protochlamydia sp. W-9 | reverse complement strand
GGTACCGAAGTCGATGGAACTTTCTTAGCCATCTGATGGCAGGTCTTGCTAATTATTGCTTGAATCCATCCAAATCTCGACTGTTCTTTTCAAATACAGAAATCGAAGTAACTTAAGCTCCTAGAATATTTTTGAGGGCTCCTTACGTTAAACTGGCGTTCTTTTAGATAAAATTCTTAACGACTAATGGATTTCACAGTTATCCATTTTTCGAAAATTTTTAAGTTTACATACAAGGTTGATTATAAACCTTACTTAAGAGGGAAATGATTTGCCTATATCGTTCAATTTCATAGTGTCATGATAAAATCAAATTTTGTCGAAAAGATATAAAATTTATTGACATTGTTCAACCATTTACTTACATAAATAGAAATTATTTTTACAAACGAAAATATGGATTTATTTGCTGGGAAATTACTAGAGTATTTTTTAAATTTTTTTGTTTTTCGCATTTAAACCCTAAACTCTGATTATGAGATTTCCCCAAAAGTGTTCGTTCCGAAAGAGAAAAGTTTAAGAGAGATTTTAATGCCGAAAAAAAATTGTTTTTTTGATTACTTCTGTTTTTTTTTAGCGAGTTTATGTTTAAGTTCTTGCGAAAAAGAAAAAACAACGAATTTTCAAGCCCCGCCAACAGATGTAAGTATTCAAATCGTCGAACCAAAAACGGTACCTGCTGTTTTTGAGTTTGTTGGTATCGCTCAAAGTTCTCACGTAGTTGAAATTCGAGCCCGAATTGAAGGATATTTAGATAAAATAGCTTATACGGAAGGAAGTTTTGTTCAAAAAGGAAATCTCCTCTTTCAAATTGATCCCAGGCCTTTTGAAGCTGCGCTGGAAAAATCTACTGCACAATTAGCCAGAGAAGAAGCTGTTTTATGGGATGCAAAACGGGCAGTGGATCGCTATAAACCCCTTTATGAGAAAAAAGCTGCAAGTTTAAGAGATTTGGATAATGCAATTGCTCGTCAGCTGTCTTCCGAAGCTGATGTTCAAGCTGCAAAAGCTCAATTGAAAGAAGCGGATATTAACTTAGGATATACGACTATCTATGCCCCAGTTTCAGGTCAGGTAGGACAAGCTAATTACAGAGAGGGAGCTCTCATCGCTCCAACTCAAGATCAATTAGCCACTCTTTCTGTGATTGATCCTATTTGGGTTAATTTTAGTATCTCAGAAGGGGATATCTTACGTAGTCAAAAGTCTATTTCGCAAGGGAAGCTTCAGTTTCCGGCTTATGATAATTTCACGGTTCAGGTCATTTTAGCAGATCAAACCGTTTTTCCTGAAAGTGGGAAGGTTAATTTTTCCTCTCCTACTTATGATCAAAAAACAGGGACAATGATGGTTAGAGCTGTTTTGCCTAATCCAAAAAATGTCCTCCGTCCTGGTCAATTTGTACGAGTCCAATTACTTGGAGCAACCCGTCCAAACGCCATTCTTGTTCCGCAAAAAGCTGTGCTTCAAAGCCAAAAGGGAATGTTTGTATTTTTGGTGAATAAGGATGATGAAGTTGTCATGCAACCTATAGAACCCGGGGTATGGGATCAACAAAATTGGATTATTGATGCGGGTTTAAAGGCTGGAGATCAAGTCGTTGTGGATGGAGTGAATAAATTAAGACCTGGAATGAAAGTCTCTATTAAAAAAAAAATTTTTGCTGAGAAAGCATCATGATTTCCCATTTTTTTATCGACCGCCCTATTTTTGCTTTCGTTCTTTCTATCATTATTACCTTAGCAGGTTTATTTGCGCTGCGAATGTTACCGATCGAGCAATATCCAAATATTACGCCTCCTCAAATTCAAGTGACAGCTTCCTATGCCGGTGCTGATGCTTCAACGGCAGCAGCCAGCGTTGCAGCACCCATTGAGCAGCTAGTTAATGGAGTTGAAGATATGATTTATATGTATTCTCAAAATTCTTCTAATGGAGACATAGCTTTAAGCATATTTTTTGAGATTGGAAGTAATATTGATATGGCTCAAGTTAATGTGCAAAATAGAGTCAACATGGCCCTTCCGCAACTTCCTGAAGAAGTGCAGCGAACAGGCGTGCAAATTAAAAAACAAACGCCAAATATATTGCAATTAGTTGCGATACAGTCACCTGATCAACGATATGACAATATTTTTGTGAGTAATTATACAACTATTAATGTTGTGGATGAAATTTTACGTTTACCAGGAATTAGTAATGCAACGATTGTAAATGCGCGTGATTATTCTATGCGTATTTGGTTAAGGCCAGATCGATTGGCTCAACTTCAATTGACAACGCATGATGTGATCAAAGCTGTTCAAGCTCAAAACAATAATTTTACTGCAGGTTTACTTGGATATCCTCCTACTAATAGCTCCACTCAATTGACAGTTCCTTTGACTGGTCAGGGAAGATTGGATAGCCCAAAACAATTTGAGGATATTATTTTAAGAGCAAATAACGACGGATCATATGTTCAAATTAAAGATGTTGGACGAGTTGAGTTGGGTGCAGCCACGTATGATGTAGATGGTTCATTGAATGGAAAAACGACATCCATGATTGCTATTTATCCATTATTTGGAGCTAATGCTTTGGAAGTGGCTGAAGAAGTCAGAAAAACAATGGAACGCCTTTCCAAAAATTTCCCAGAAGGGCTTGAATACACGATTCCCTACGATACCACTGATTTTATTACAGCGTCGATTCATGAAGTGACTAAAACGATTTTTGAAGCGGCTATTCTGGTTTCTTTAGTGGTTTTAATTTTTTTACAAAACTTGCGAGCGACACTAATTCCTATTATAGCCATGATCGTGTCAATCGTTGGTACCTTTGCAGGAATGTATGTATTAGGGTTTTCTTTAAATACACTGACCTTATTTGGAATGGTATTGGCAATTGGGATCGTTGTTGATGATGCAATCGTTGTAATAGAAAATGTGGAAAGAAATATGCGTGAGCTCAAACTTTTGCCAAGAGCAGCAGCTCATAAAGCGATGGAAGAAGTATCAGGCCCCGTTGTCGCTATTGTATTTGTCCTATGCGCTGTATTCATTCCAGTCGCATTTTTGGGCGGAATTGCGGGTCAACTTTATAAGCAGTTTGCGATTACAATATCAGTATCCGTGGTAATTTCAGGATTTGTTGCTTTAACACTTAGTCCAGCATTAGCTGCATTAATTTTAAAGCCTCACCCATCTCCTTCTCGTTTTTCTCTGTTGTTTAATAAAGGATTTGATGCTTTTACAAATGGTTATATGCATATTACCAAATGGATTTTAAATCATGCCTGGGCTGGGCTTTTACTTTTTACTTCTGTTATCACTATATTAGTCATTTTAAACCATGTGATTCCTACAAGTTTCATTCCCCAAGAAGATCAAGGGTATTTAATGGCACTTGTGAATATGCCAGATGCATCTAGCTTAGACCGCACAAAAGAAGTGGATACTGCTATTACAGAAATAGCTTTGGACATTCCGGGGGTTGAAAATATGGTGTCTTTAACAGGTTTTAGTTTGCTTGAATCTTTGAATCGCCTGCAGATGGGAACTAATTTTATTACATTGAAAAATTGGGATCAGCGTAGAACTCCTGTGCTACAAGCTGGTGCGATTCAAGCAGCCTTAAACAAAAAATATAGTGCTATTTCTGATGCACAAATCATGACGTTCAATCCACCAGCTATTCAGGGTCTTGGAACTGTTGGTGGTTTTGAATTTTGGATAGAGAATCGAGGGGATGGCGATATTCAGGCATTAGAAACAGTGACCCAAAATTTTATTGCAAAAGCACGTGCAAGACCGGAATTACAGGGATTAACAACTTCTATCCAAACTAACAATATGCAATTCTATGTCGACTTAGATCGATATAAAGCTGAAACTTTAGGTGTAACTATTAGTGAAGTTTTTCAAACATTGCAAATCTTTTTGGGCTCTCTTTATATTAACAATTTTAATAAATTTGGGCGTGTTTTTCAGGTAAATGTCCAAGCTGAACCTACTTATCGCTCGAATTTACAAAATCTGGAAGATATGTATGTACGCTCTATACATAATGAAATGGTCCCTTTAAAGTCATTTTTGAGCACTCGCTATACAAAAGGAGCCAATTTAGTTAGCCGCTTTAATGGATTTACAAGTGCTAAAATTATTGGGGGAGCTGTACCAGGTTATAGTTCTGGGCAGGCGATGGCAGCAATGGAACAACTCGCAAAAGAAGAACTCCCTGAGCAAATGACTTATGCTTGGAGTGGTGAAGCTTATCAAGAAAAAAAAACAGGAGGAACGTCTACAAACGTTTTGTTAATTGGTGTTTTGATGGTTTTTCTGATTCTTTCAGCTTTATACGAACGGTGGTCTCTTCCTTTTGCTATTATACTAGCCGTACCATTTGGTTTGATGGGGGCATTTTTAGCAATTTGGATCAGAGGAATTTCAAATGATGTCTATTTTAACGTTGGCTTAGTCACTTTAATTGCTTTGTCAGCAAAGAATGCCATTTTAATTGTTGAGTTTGCAATCATTAAAAGAGAAGAAGGGTTATCAGTTTTGGAAGCAGCTATGGAAGCAGCTAAACTGCGTTTTAGGGCCATTTTAATGACTTCTTTAACATTTATTTTAGGGGTTTTTCCTCTAGTTATTAGCTCAGGCGCAGGTGCTGCAAGTCGACACTCAGTTGGAACGGGTGTATTTGGAGGCATGATTGCTGCGACTATACTTGCCGTATTTTTAGTTCCTCTACTTTATAAACTTATTGATCAACGTATAGAAAAAAAAGAGAAGAGAGAGCATGTTTAGAATTTTAGTGACGAGTTGCTTACTCCTTACACTTAGTTCTTGCGTACTCCATCCTCCTTATCAACAACCTTGTTTGGAGATTCCTAAAAAATGGCGTACTCCTTTTGAAGAAACTTCAACAGCTGCCAATTCTAGATGGTGGGAGGCTTTTGACGACCCTATTTTGAAAAAACTCATCTTTGAGTCTTTGGAAAATAATAAGGATTTAAAGCTGGCTCTCGCGCGTACTGCTGAATTTAAAGCAAGATTGGGAATTGTTCGTTCTCAATTTTTTCCACAAATTAGCGGAGTAGGTCTTACTTCACGTCAACGCACTCCAACAGAACTATCTAGAGGGGAAACTTCTTCAGGCGTTTCTTCTCAAGGTCAACCAGGTTTAACTCCTGTAGGAACAAACTTAATTCCTTCTCCTTATACCAATAATTATCGTGTAGTTGCAGAAGCTGCTTATGAATTAGATTTATGGGGGCGAGTTTATAGCTCTTCAGAAGCCGCTTTAGCAGATTTATTAGGACAAGTGCAAGCTCGCAGGGCTCTGGTGCTATCTATTGTAAGTTCTGTTGCTACAAGCTATATTCAAATGCGACAATTTGATCAGCAATTGATTGTCTCTAAACAGACAGTTACTTCTAGGAAAGAATCTTACGAATTAGCAAAACTTCGTTTTGAAGGAGGGTTAACGTCTGAGTTAGAAGTTAAGCAGGCAGCTGCCGAAGTGGATGAAGCAATTGCTGAAGTTTTTCGATTAGAAGTTTTAATTCCCCAACAAGAAAATTTAATTAGCATTTTAATTGGGCACAGCCCAAGAGAAATTGAAAGAGGATTGAATATTAATGAATGGCCAACTCCACTTGCTGTGCCAGCCGGACTACCCTCAGAGCTATTAGAACAACGTCCCGATATTATACAAGCTGAGCAAGGATTAATTGCTGCGAATGCTCGAATTGGAGAAGCAAGAGCACAGTATTTTCCTAGTATTTCTTTAACCGGTTATTTTGGGTCTGAAAGTCTTCAACTTCATCATCTTTTTACCTCTCCCACAAGAGCCTGGCAGTATGCAGCCAATCTTTTGCAACCTATCTTTACAGGAGGAAAGATTTCGAGTGGCATCGATTTAGCGAAAGCGCAAAAAAGAATTGCGTATTACAATTATCAACAAACAGTTTTGAATGCTTTTAAAGAAGTAGATAATGCTTTAATTGCTCATCAAAAATCCCGAGAATTACTTGATGTACAAAAAAATAGTGTCGTTGTTTTAAAAGATTACCTACATTTAGCTAAATTACAATACGATAATGGGCAGACAGATTATTTGAATGTTTTGGACGCTGAACGCAAACTGTTTACAGCTCAACTCAACCTAGCTCAAGCTGAAGCTGATGTTTTTTTAACATTAGTTAGCGTTTATAAAGTATTAGGAGGGGGATGGGTCATCGATGCGGAAAATCTAAGTAAAGAAAAGCAGGAATGTTTGTAGTACAATCGATGTTGAACATATCAACATCGATTTGGAGAGGGTTATTTCGTTACTGCTGAATCTGTAGAAAGCGAGTTAAAATTCTTAACTGGTAAGTTAATACCACGTTTTTTTAGTTCTTCAGTTAATTGTTTGGCATTGATAAAAACAATTCCGTCCATACCCATTGATTTTGCCGCAGCAACGTTTGAATCTTTATTATCAATAAATAAAAGCTGCTGAGGAAAAACTTGTAATTGATCTAATAAAATTTGATAAGATTGAGACTCTGGTTTCCTGGCACCAATTTCAAAAGAAAGTAAAACAGGATGAAATAAATCATAAAATCCCAGCTGCCTTTTTAAGCGTGCTTGATTCATACGAACGTTTGAGAGCAAAGCGGTTTGATAACCTAGTTTATGCAATTCTTTCACGATTTGAATAGAACCTGGAATTTCTTTGATAGATTTAAATCGAACTTGATCAAAAAGCTCATTCCAATTTGCAGGAAGTGTTATTCCTTTCGAATGAGTATATTGATCCCAAAATTCTTGCTCCATACCTCCATTTCTCGAATAAATTTTTAAATTATTTTGGAGTTCGTCGGCCTCTTCTTCTGTGATCCCGAGTTCTTTTGCAAGAAATTGATTGACTTCACTTTTATCACTTTTAGCAATGACTCCACCAAAATCAAATGCGATGACTTTAATGGGATTTATTGTTTGGCTATATACTTGACTCATTTGGCTGATCATGCAAGGAATTAAAATAAACAAGTAAAAAAACACTTGTTTTAACATACGGGAGCTCCTCTAAATAATTATAATTTTTCTATTGTATCAATAAACTGTTTATTTTTTGTAAAGAAAGAGAAAATGCTGTGCTTATAAAAAAATAGTGTGTTTAAATCAATTTAATTAAAAAACACTTGATTAATTTCTTTAAAGTTTTTCTCTATGTTGAATTTTTCTATAAATTTCTTTTGTGCTTGTTCTCCCATCTGCCGAGTTTTTTCGGGATCAGCTAAAGCTTTAAGAATTGTATGCAAAAGAGCTTGAAGACTTCTAGGGTAACAAATGTAGCCAGTTTTACCATCTTCAATTGCTTCAGGACATCCATTGACATTTGTGCTAATAATGGGTAAACCAACTGCCATTGCTTGAAATATAGCTAAAGGAAGGCATTCGGAGATTGAAGCTTGAATATATAAATCGGCTCTATGATAATAATAATCAATTTGATCAGGCTGAAGAGATGCCATTAAATGAATGCGATCTAATAAACCATAGTTAACGATTTTTAAAATAAGGTCGCCTAAAAAATGACAGTCAGGTCGATTCACAGTTTCAAAAAATCCGATGATCGTTAAGTTTACATGATCAGGAATAGATTTTTCTAATATTCCTTTAATGAAAGCTTCGATCAGATAGTAGGTTCCCTTACGAGCAGAGCTTGTTCCCACAGATAAAATTTCTGAGATGGGACCAGAACGAGAAGTTGACCTTTTTTTTGAAGCGTTTATCCCGCTCCAGTATTTTGTCGTCCCAGAAAATCCTGCCTTTTTCCATAACTCTCTCGTATTATCGGATCCAAACCAAATTTTCACGTTGGAATTTGCTTTCATTTTGTCAAGTAAAGCATTTCTTTTTTGGTTAACATTCAATAATGCGGCAGGAGGAAGAGATTCATGAATATACCAAAATATCCGATAAAAGGGATTCAGTGAAAGAAGCGTTAAATAAAATGCAACAGCAACAGAATTTCCAATCATAGTTCGTTGGAGTTTTAACATCATCCAGAAAGTGTTAATTACTCTGGCTGCTTTTGAGATAAAACTATTTTTATGAAAAGTTAAATCATAGGTGAATTTAGGAATAACAGAAATTGAAATCCCTTGATTTTCTAATTGTTGGCGCATCGGACCGTTTTTTAAGCTAATGACATTCACATAGTGCCCATCTTGTTTTAAACGAATTGCTAAATCAACGACAACCTTTGGTGCCCCTGTTAAACTTAGTTCATGAGTAATAAGAGAGATTTTTATTTTTTTAGTCGTACTAAGAGAGGGGTAAGCTTTTTTGTTATCATCAGCAAGTTTTGTGCTAAGCTGGGGTTGAGGTTTAGTGAGGTAATAATTAAGAGCTTGATCCATATTCATTCGATCACGGATGAGGGGAAAAGCAAGTGGCCAATAAGTAGGGCATGGAGCTTGGACATTTAAAGGAGGACTCTTAGAAATTTCTAGAAGATAAGTACGATAAATTTCATTCAGATCGGATTGAAGTAAGTGATTAATTTGAGAAAATGTATTATTACTGTGGAGACGGTATAAATAGAGCGGTTCATCAAAAAAAATGGGTTCTTCATGAAGTAAAGCCCTAAGTAAAAAATCATAGTCATGCGCTAATTCCAAATTTCTAAATCCACCAACTGCTTCATAAAGATCTTTTGTAAATAGTAAGTTACCTGTGCTTATAGCAAGGTTACTTTTCATGAGTTGAAAGCCAACAGTTGGCATCTCTACTAAAGAACAAAGGCTATCTTCATAAGATTTTTTCCAGGGATGAGAAAACGGTAAATCTACTCCCTGATCATCAATTCCTTTAATTCCAGAAAAAATGAGCCTTCCTTTTTCCGTTTGAAGTCTATCCACTAGCTTTTTTAATCGATCTCTTTCATAGATATCATCAGAATTAAGAATCGTCAATAGTGAACCCTTTGCTATTGTCAAACCACGATTAATTGTGGCATGTGCCCCAGAATTTTGCTGACGAATGAAAGTAAATGAATATCCTTGTTTTGAAGTTTGGTTTTGTTTTAACCATTGTTCAACTATTTCAGCGCTGTGATCTTTTGATCCGTCGTCAATAATGATAATTTCAATTAGAGGATAACTCTGATGTAACACAGAATCGAGTGCTATGGAGACAAATTTTTCGTGATTATAAACAGGAATGACAACAGAAATAAGAGGTGTTTCATTGTCCATAAAAATTTACCAAATTATATATTTTGTGAGTGTGAGAGGGCTACATCCCACATTTTTTCCAGTCCTTTTTCTAAATTGACTTGAGGTCGCCAACCAAATTGTGAATGGAAATATTCATGAGATAACACGCTCCAGGAAGGCTTTGTCGTGATTGCCAATTCACTGTAAATAGTTTGCAAAGATCGATTAGAAATTTTTTCTATTAGCTGAATCACATCCTGAATAGAATACCCTATTCCACATCCAATATTAAAAACGCTAAATAGCCCTTTTAAAGGCTTATTTCTGCTAACTATCTGAAATACAGAAGTTAAATCTTCTAAATGGATATAGTCTCTCACACTATCTGAAGAATCAAAAATAGTTAATGTTTGGTTAAGTAAAATTTTGTTAAATGCAATTCCAATCAAACCTTGTAATCGTTCAGGTTCCAGAAGAGTTCCGTAAGGATTACTGATTCGAAGAACCGTTGCAGAGATTCCATAAGTTTGGCACATTAAACGTAGATAATGTTCTACAGCCAATTTTTGAACACTATAGATAGAATTGGGAGAAGGGGGATCTTTTTCAGTTCTTGGTTTGTGGGGAAGTTCGCTTGAGTACATATTCCCACCTGTGCTAGCAAAAATGATATGGCCGTTAGGATTTGCCTGAGCAAAATGTTCAAATAATTGAGTGGTAAAGGTTAAATCTTCCTGAAAAGAAAAAATTGCGTTTCGGGGATTGGATTTGCAAGCGAGATGAATTAATGTACTGGTGTCTTTAATAAAAGAGGACAAGTCATGTGGGGGGAAAGTAATTGATTTTGAATTATTTCCCTCATCTAAAATATATTCAGAAACGGATGAAGAGAATAATTTTTTTTGTGGAAAAGGAAGGTAAGGACAAATATATTTTCCAATAAATCCTGAGGTTCCGGTAATAGCCAGCAAGTGTCTCTCCTAAAAAACATTTATTGTCTAAATTTCTAAATCATAAAAACTTAATCGAATATGCTAAAAAATCTTGGATTTATATCCTAGAACTTTATTAATAACTTAATTTAAATATCAGAAAATGTTTAAACAAAAAGTTTTAAAAAGAAAAAACACTAGATAGTGTAGTCACGAGAAATAAAATAAATGCTTAAATGTGCTACTCTTCTACGCTCATCAATGGAGCATCTTATGGAAGCGCACAGAAGACATGATATATCCGACAGAGTTTGGAATTTACTGGAACCTCATT